>CANGZG010000051.1 GCA_947458415.1 Comamonadaceae bacterium
AGGTCATGCCTTTGGCAATCCGGCCGAGCGTCCCCAAGCCATGTCGGAATTGGTATTGGGTGCTGAGGTGGCCAGGCGGTTCGGTCACCAAGTGGGCGACAAACTGGTGCTCACCCACGGTGCCGGCGGCGGCCCTGAAGACACTGACCATGACGACCATCCGTTAACGGTTGTCGGGATACTGAAACCAACAGGCGCACCGATTGACCGAAGTGTGTTGATCAATCTGGAAGGTTTTGAAGCCATGCACCAAGGCTGGGGCATGGGCATTTCGCCGAAATCGCTGAAATCTGCTGCAGCGGCTTTGCCGCAAACCCAGTCTGTCCTGGACTTGAGGCCGGTCAGTTTGTCTGCCGTTTGGGTGGGTTTGCACAACCGTGCCGATGTGTTCTCTGTGCGTCGAAAAATTGAAAGCTTGAACCGTGATCCGCTGATGGCGGTGTTGCCCGGGGTGGCGCTTGATGAACTGTGGCAAGTTGTCAAGGTCGTGGAAAACAGCCTGGTCTTGATCGGGTTCATGGTCGCCGTCAGCGCCATGCTCAGTGTGGCTGCGGTGTTGTTGGTGGCCATGAGTGGTCGGCGCAAAGAACTGGCCATTTTGCGGGCCATGGGTGCCGGTCCGCGTGCGTTGTTGGGTTTTGTGTTGTTGGAGTCGGTGTTGGTGTGTCTGGTCGGTATAGTCAGTGGTTATGTGGTTTGCCAAGGTTTAATGTGGGCTGCACAGGACCTGCTGAGAACCGGTTTTGGCGTGATGGTTCAGCCGGGCTGGCCGTCTGCGGACAGTCTGACCAGCTTGGGCGCATTGTTTGGTGTGTCTGTGTTGGCCAGTTTGTTGCCTGCTTGGCGTGCATACCGGCTGTCGTTGATGGATGGATTGCATCCGCCTTCTGTTTAATTTGGAGTTGCCATGCCCGCGTATACCGATCATTTGAAGCGCCGACAGGTGCTTTGTTTTTTGGGTGCCATGGCGGCATGGCCAGTTTGGGCCGAAACCGAAGGTTATAAAACCATCGACTGGAACGATTTGATGCCTGACCCTTGGGTCAAAGAAATGACCAAGGAAATGGCCGCCATCAGCAAGCTGTCTTATTTGCAAGACACCAGCGAAGAGGCCAACAAAGCCATGGGTGCCATTCGCAAAAAACTCGATGAAGCGCCCATCGTCAAAGCCCAACTCAACAAAAAAGTCAGGTTGCCTGGCTATGCGGTGCCATTGGACGCAGACCGCTCTGACAAACGCGAATTTTTACTCGTGCCTTATTTCGGCGCCTGTATTCACACCCCGCCGCCACCGGCCAACCAAATTGTGTTGGTGCGGCCCACCGCGCAAAGCAAGATCAAAAAAATGCCCGAATCGATGGACGTGTTGTGGGTCGAGGGCGAGCTGAAAGAAGGTCGTGTCAGCACCTCACAAGGCGTCAGTGGGTATTTGCTCGAAGCGATCACCATTGCGCCCTATGAAACCAAGCCTGCCAAACGCTGAAACGGATGTCCAAAGGCGTATCAGCCAGCAGCGGTTGACCGGCCACGGTTTCGGTGTTTCACACCGACTTCGGCCGCCGGCCATGGTGCTTGCCGCTGTTGCTATGATTGTCGGTGTGTGAGCTGTGTATGACATGGCTCAGGTGCGGGTTATCTTTGTGATGATTTGAACCTTCCGGATATTTTTTTTGAACTTCTAGACTGAAAGATGCACATGGCAACCAATATGGATCAATCAAATAACCTCGTGATCGGCAACGGCGTGACTTTCAAGGGCACGCTGAATGTGCCCAAGAAGGCGACCATTTACGGTACGGTTGACGGTGAATTGACTGCCGAGGAAATTTTCATTGGTCAATCCGGAAAAATCACGGGCAAAGTGACCGCCCGCAGCATTGAGGTCGAAGGCGAACTGCACCAAGTCATCCACTGCCGTGACCATTTGCATATCCGTGCCACCGGCAAGGTGTCTGGCAAGTTGGAATATTCACAAATTCAAATCGAACGTGGCGGTGAATTCCGCGGTGAAATGCAACAAGTGGGTGCAGCACCTGTTTACCCACCCAACAGCGCAGCCGCCGCAGCAGCCAAGCCCGGTGCCAACACGCCGCCTGCAACTGGAGCCACCCCCACTTCCCCTGCCGCAAACAAAGACGCCTCTACCTGAAAGCGTTCTCGCAAGGCCCTTCGGGTGCAGCTTTCATGCACAGACAGCTGAACCCGAAGTTTTTGACATCTTTCTTTTCAATGCCTCTGACGGCGGCTTTGCGCACGGCCTTTGATGGGATATAGAGTTTGGGATCAAACGACTGGGTGCGGTTTTTTCCATCATTGAACTCAAAACTCGCGCCTATGCAAAACACCGGACCGCTGAGTTGGTTGCCAATTTCAAACAACATCAGCCCGGGATCGTCACTGGCCCAACCAGAGCGAATATTCAGTTGTTTGAGCTCTGCCGGGCTGAGCTCGGTTTGTTGGAGTGAGGGCTGTTTGGCGAACCAACCCATGGCCGCAACGGGGTTGCACATACCGATGCAAACCGAACACGCTAACAACCTGGCAATGAGACCCCGGCTTTTTTTTGTCATGGGGCCAGATTTTAACGGCGGTCCTCCGCTACAACAGCGCCAAAATATCCCGCAGGCTGGAGCCACTGTGATTGGGGCGAGGGCCTAAAGTTTCGAACGGCAGGCCCTGTCGATTGACCCAAAAAGTTTTGAAGCCGAACCAGGTTGCACCCAAGGTATCCCAACTGTTGCTGGAGACAAACAACACTTCGCGGATGTCCATCGGGTAATGGTGCGCGACCAAGCCATAGCTTTGGGGCGAGGTTTTGAATTGTCTGACTTCGTCCACAGACAACACTTTGTCGATCAAGCCAGTCATGCCAGCGCTGGCGACGGCACTGTTGAGCATGTCGGGACTGCCGTTGGAGAGGATGGCGCAGCGCATCCCGGATTGCTTCAGTGCGTGCAATACATCCAGGTTTTCTTCAAAGGGCTGCAATTGCGCATACTGGTCCATCAATTGTTTTTGTTTGGCTGGGGTGAGTTCAAGTTGCAACCGTTGGCAACTGTATTGCAGCGCCAAACGCGTCACATCCCAAAACGATTGGTAGTGTCGGCTGCCCATGGGGTTGAGCGGATCGCTCAAAGAGATCAAACGGCTGTACTCAATTTGTTTGTCTCGCCAAAGCAGCGACAGGGCAGAACCTTTGCCGGGAAACAAAGCCTCGGCCATTTCACCCACGGAATACACGTCAAACAGCGTTCCGTAGGCATCAAAAACCACCAGTCGAATCATGGCCGCTCCAAATAGGCTTGACGTTTGGCAAGCTGTCAGACAGCTGTGCGTGGGATGTCAGCATCGTATACTTAATTCATGAAAATACTCATCCTCAACGGCCCCAATTTGAACTTGCTGGGTACCCGCGAACCCGAGTTGTACGGGTCGACTTCCCTGGATGATGTTCATGCGTTGTGTGTTCAAACGGCAAACGCACTCGGCTTGGAGGCGGAATGCTTCCAGAGCAACCATGAAGGCGAGTTGATCGACAAGCTGCATGTGTATGGCAGGTTACACCGGGATGGTTTGGCGCTCGGTGCGGTGTTCAACCCAGGTGCGTTCACCCACACATCGGTGGCGTTGCATGACGCCATCAAAGGCTGCGGTCTGCCTGTGATCGAAGTCCACATCTCCAATGTCCATGCCCGGGAGAGCTTTCGCCACCATTCTTTTGTCTCACCTGTCGCAAAGGGCACGGTGGTTGGTCTGGGTGTCCACGGTTATCAATTGGCCATTCAAGGCCTTGTCAAGGCGAGCGCATGAATATTCCAGTCGGGTGTGTGCTGATTGCGGGACTATTGCCATTGGTCAGCACGGCGATTGCCAAATGGGGGTTTCGCGAATTTGATAACCACAACCCGCGCGAATGGTTGTCGCGCCAAACCGGTTTTCGCGCCCGCGCCAATGCGGCGCAACACAATGCTTTTGAAGCATTCCCGTTTTTTGCCGTCGCAGTCGTGCTGGGCATGGGCTTGTCACTTGACCCGGCAGTGCTCAACCGCTATTGCGTGGTGTTCGTGGCGGCTCGCTTGCTTTATTTGTTGGCTTACCTTTTTGATTGGGCCGGTTTCAGAACCTTGTGCTGGTTGGTGGCCTATGCCAGTTGCTTGGCAATTTATTTGCAGTTATTGGTCTGAACCGTGCTGACGGGCTTCATTCCTGAATGACTTTGCAGGGACCTTTGATACGTCTTTTTTCTTTCATTTCCTCGCAGCGTTCCATGGCTTTGCGCTCGGCGACGGCTGACATTTTCACGTAAATAGAACAGGTGAAGATCATTTTTTCTTGGTCCATGCTGCTGTCGTAGCTGACCACACATCTGCCAATGTCACCGAGGTTAGGCCGTTCATGTCGGTAAGCCTCTTGAAGCGGGCCAGGCAAATCATGCAAATGCACTGAGGGGTAGACATAAGGCTCGGCATGAGAGCTGCCAGACACCGCGACAAGTGTTGAGGCAAGGATCAGAAAAAGTGTGTTCTTCATGCAGACGATCTTAAGCCACACCACTTGTCATCCGACTGACAATGCCAAGCGTTGTTCATGCGTGAGGCCGTGTCAGGCCAACCTCAGCCACAAGGAGACTGTATGAAACAACGCATACCGCTTATTTCTCTGGTATTTTTGATGTCTTTTGTATCGATGTCTTGGGCTGACCATCCGCGTTGGCACCAGCGTGACAGAACCGTCATCACATTGGAAACACACAGGAACATCGGTCACAGGCATGGCCATGGCGGCTATCACCATCGGCAAGATGCCCGTGCTTGGTCACCGCTGGCGGCCGTGGCCATCTTGGGTTCAACACTCTACTTCGCCAACACCTATTCTCAACCGCCCGTGAGCACAGTGATCGTCACGCCCCCTGTGGTTTATGCACCGCCACGCGCGGCCTATTTTTGTCAAACCAGCCAGCAATACTATCCCTATGTTCCCGTGTGTCAGGTGCCTTGGCAGGTGATCAACTATTGAAATTCACAAAGACAGGATGGTTTTTTCCCCTTGGCGTTGAGAATGCCTGAGGGTTCCGCCCAATTTTTCCACTTCTACACTGGCACGTTTGCTGCCATACACTTTTCGTTTTAACCAGTCGATTTCTTCTTCCAAATGTTTGTCTGAGGACAAACTGCGATGCCAGGTTTTTCTGTCGCCGTCCCAACGGTAGCCCCGGGCCTTGAGCAAATCTTTGCTGTCAAAAGGTGAGCCTATCGCATACAAACGAATTTGAGGCTGGTTCAAGGTTTCCAGCAAACTCAACAGCACGGGTTGCTGACTCTGGGGCAACACCATGTTGAGCAACTCCAGCAAGGCCCAGCAGTCTTCTTCGGCTCGGTGTGCGTCATAAAAATAGCCTTGGGTTTGCAGTAGATATTCCAATTTGGCCGAGCCCAAACCTTCTGCCCGCCAGTCAATGTCTTTGATGCTGCAGGCCCACTGCTTGTCTGCAAACCCTGGCCAGCGTTGCTCGACAAACGGGCGGTCAAATGGCGCGTTGTGTGCAATCACGACCGAGGCTTCGGACAGCATGGCATTGACTTCGTTATCGTTGATGCGTTTGCCGCGCACCATGTCATCGGTGATGTGGTGAACTGCCGTGGTCTCAGGCGGGATGGGAACGCCGGGGTCTTCCAATTCGTCAAACACTTTCAAGACACGGTGCAGTTGCCCCGTCTCGGGATTGAACTCAAACAAAATCATGCCCAACTCAATCACCTGACATTCAGCGGTGTTGAGGCCTGTGGTTTCGGTGTCGAGCACAATGCCTTTGAGCAGGTGCTGACCGGGCGAGGCATGTGCATACACCTGCTTGGGTTGCAATCGCCGAAGTATTCGGTAGTCGGGGTGCATCTCAAGCGCTGTAGCCATCTCGGCGGCTTGCGTGTTGTCAGGTATTTGTGTGCTCATAAGAACCATCGCCTTTGGGAGTGGTGAGTGTGTGGCGCGGTCATCAAACCGATGACGCCGGCTGGCCCGCAAAGTGTTTGATGGCTTTGGCACTGGCAGGCACCAACGCAGGACCGGCGTAAATCAAGCCAGTGTAAATCTGTACCAGATCAGCCCCTGATTGGATTTTTTCCACCGCGTCCATGGGCTTCATCACGCCACCGACACCGATGATGGGGAAGTGCGGCCCTAGGCGTTTCCTCACATGGCAAATCACACGGTTGCTGGCTTCGCGCACAGGTGCGCCAGACAAACCGCCGGCCTCGTTGGCATGCGTCATGCCTTGAACCGCTTCGCGTGACAAGGTGGTGTTGGTGGCGATCACGCCCCAGGCGTTGTCAATCACTTGGTCGCCTTGCATACAGCATTGGCGCAAGGTATGGCAGAGTTGTTCAAGTTGGGCTTCATCCAGATCCGGCGCGATTTTGATAAAGACCGGGACATGCCGTTGGTGTTTCAAAGCCAATGCTTGCCGGGTGGTTTGCAACATGCCCAGCAGTTGCTCAAAGGCCTCGTCGGTTTGCAGTTGACGCAGGTTTTGGGTGTTGGGACTTGAAATGTTGACCGTGATGTAGTCGGCATGCGGGTAAACCGCTTCCAGGCACAAACGGTAGTCATCATTGGCATTGGCCATGGGCGTGGCGGCGTTCTTGCCAATGTTCAAACCCAACAGCATGGGTGACGACGCATGTTGCCGAAAGCTTGCTTGAGCCACATGCGCGAGGAAGCTGTCCAAACCGCCATTGTTGAAGCCCAAACGGTTGATCAAGGCATGGGCTTTGGGCAAGCGAAACATGCGAGGTTTGGGGTTGCCCGCTTGTGCCAGTGGGGTCACGGTGCCCACTTCGACGAAGCCAAACCCCATGGTTTGCCACGCATCGATGCAACGGGCATTTTTGTCCAAACCTGCGGCCAAACCCAGCCGGTTCGGGAAGGTCAAGCCACACAACTTGACAGGGTCACTGATTTTTTCTTGGGCATACAAGTGCCGAAGCGGGGTGTGCTGGGTGGCTGACAACCACTGCAAGGTATGGTCGTGTACCGCTTCCGGATCTGCAGCAAACAACAAGGGACGAAGCAACGGGTAGGGCAGCACTGACATGGATAATCCAGCAAAGATGAATGAGGAATTGTCACCGATGAACCAGACCGGTCAAACGCAGGACGAACTGAAAACGTTGGTGGCGCAAGCTGCACTGAAACATGTGGTGCCAGGCGAATACCTGGGCGTGGGAACAGGATCCACCGTCAACAAATTCATTGACGCGCTGGCTGCCAGTGGGCTGAACATCAAAGCCGCGGTGTCAAGTTCCAATGCATCCACCGAAAGAATGCTGTCATTGGGGTTGCCCGTGGTGGCATTGACACAGGTTGAGCGAATAGCGGTCTACATCGATGGCGCAGATGAAATTGACGCGAAAGGCTTCATGGTCAAAGGTGGCGGTGCCGCTTTGACCCGAGAAAAAATCGTGGCAGCGCAAGCGGACAAATTTGTCTGCATTGCCGATGTGTCAAAGCGCGTGGCGGTGTTGGGAAGGTTTCCTTTGCCGGTGGAGGTCATCCCCATGGCGGCACCTCAATTGATTCGTCAATTTGCAGCCATGGGCGGCAAGGCCAGTTTGCGGCAGTCCAACGGACAAGCTTTGTTGACAGACAACGGGCAACAAATATTGGATGTGGTGGGCTTGCAGATCACCGATCCTTTAGGCTTTGAAAACACCGTCAGCCAATGGCCAGGCGTGGTCACCGTGGGCGTGTTTGCCCACCAACGAGCACACGTGTGTTTGTTAGGGACTGCGCAAGGTGTGCAAACCTTGGTTTATGACTGATGTGCCATGCCTTGATGACGCAGCAAGGCGTCTAAAGTGGGCTCTCGGCCGCGGAATGCTTTGAACGAATCCATGGCGGGGCGGCTGCCGCCGGCCTCCAAAATCGCACGTCTGTAACGTCTGCCTGTGTCGACGCTGTGCTGTCCCTCTGGTGAGAGGGTTTCCTCAAACGCGGCATACGCGTCTGCACTCAATACCTCGGCCCATTTGTAGCTGTAATACCCGGCGGCATACCCGCCCGCGAAAATGTGACTGAACGAATGCGGCATGCGGTTGAACGCAGGGGGATGCATCACCGCCACTTCCTCTCTCACTTGCTGCAATACGTCCAAGACGCGAATCTGCTTGGCTGGCAAGGTGTGCAAATACATGTCCAGCAAAGAGAATTCGATTTGACGCAAGGTTTGTAAACCGCTTTGGAAATTTTTGGCCGCCAGCATCTTTTCAAACAAATCTCGCGGCAAGGGTTCACCGGTGTCGACATGCGCGGTCATGTGCTTGAGCACGGACCATTCCCAACAAAAGTTTTCCATGAATTGGCTGGGCAATTCAACCGCATCCCATTCAACGCCGCTGATGCCGGAGACATCGCGCTCATTGACTTGGGTGAGCATGTGGTGCAGACCGTGGCCGCATTCATGGAACAAGGTGATCACGTCGTCATGAGTGAGCAAGGGGGGTTGACCGTTGACGCCCTCAGCGAAATTGCAAACCAAGTGCGCGACCGGCGTTTGCAATTGACCGGTGTCAGGGCGCAACCAACGTGCGCGGACATCGTCCATCCATGCGCCGCCGCGTTTGCCTTGTCTGGCACCGGGGTCTAAATAAAACTGGCCCACCAACTGGCCTTGTCTTTCAATTCGGTAAAACTTCACGCCGGCATGCCACACGGGGGCTTGGTCTTGGCGGATATCGACCTCAAACAAAGTCTCCACAATTTTGAACAGGCCTTCAAGTACCTTGGGCGCAGTGAAATAGGCCTTCACTTCCAAGTCGCTGAAGGCATAGCGCGCTTGCTTGAGTTTTTCACCCACGTAAGTCCAATCCCAGGCTTGAGGATCGGGCAACTGCAAGTGTTTGGCCGCGAATTCGCGCATCTCATCCAGGTCTTTGATGGCATAGGGTTTGGCGCGAACAGCCAAGTCACGCAGAAAACCGATGACATGGTCTGGCGACTCGGCCATTTTGCTGGCCAAAGAAACTTGCGCGTGGTTGCCATAACCCAGCAGTTGGGCTTCTTCTTCTCGAAGCTGGAGAATTTCCACCAACAAAGCGCTGTTGTCGAATTGCGTCTGTTCTGACAACTCGGACGCGCGCGTGGCATAAGCGCGGTAGAGTTTTTCGCGCACTGCGCTGCTGTGGGCGTACTGCATGACCGGTAAGTAGCAGGGCATTTTCAGGGTGAGTTTGTAACCTGTGTCACCGTCTGCTTCGGCCAACGCACGGGCTGTTTGCAACACATCTTGCGGAATGCCTGCGGTCTCTTCTTGCGTGATGACCATCGACCACGCATCGGTGGCGTCCAGCACATGCTCGCTGAACAACTGGCTGATTTCGGCCTGTCTTTCTTGGATGGCTGCGAAACGCGCTTTGGCCGCACCGGTCAGTTCTGCGCCTGACAACACGAAATTGCGCAGCGCCAAGTCTCTGGCGTGGCGTTGCTCGGTGTTCAAGGCCTCAGGTGAAATGGCTTTGTATTTGGCATAAAGCGCTTCGCTAGCGCCCAAGCGTGTCCAAAATTCGGTGACCTTGGGCAGTTGCGCGTTGTAGGCTGCGCGGAGTTCTGGCGTGTCTGCCACAGACTGCAAATGGCTGATGGCACCCCAAGCGCGACCGAGTTGCTCGGTGGCGGTATCAAGCACTTGGGAGATGCGGACCCAGTCTGCAGGGAAGTCGCTTTGGGTGGCGGTGCCCAATGCCGTGTCGGCTTTTTCAAGCAATTGGGTGATCGCGGGTTCTACGTCAGCTGGCGTGATGCGATCAAACAGGGGAAGCGAGGAAAAGTCGAGCAGCGGGTTTGTCATGCGTTCAGGAGGCAGCGTGTTGTTCGGCGGAAGCCAGTGTGTTGACCAGCAACATGGTGATGGTCATGGGGCCGACACCACCAGGAACGGGTGTGATGTAGGAAGCCACTTGTTTCACGCCTTCGTAATCGACATCGCCACACAGCTTGCCCTCGTCGTCGCGGTTCATGCCGACATCGATCACCACCGCGCCGGGTTTGACCATGTCGGCGGTCAGCACGTTGCGTTTGCCCACGGCTGCCACGATGACATCGGCTTGCAAGGTGTGGGCTTTTAAATCGGGGGTGGCGCTGTGGCAAATGGTGACCGTGGCGTGCGCTTGCAACAGCATCAAAGCCATGGGTTTGCCCACGATGTTGCTGCGGCCAATCACCACCGCATGTTTGCCTCTGAGGGAATAGCCAATGTGCTCGAGCATTTTCATGCAGCCATGGGGTGTGCAAGGCCAGTAACCGGGCAGACCGGTCATGAGTGCGCCGGCACTGGCCACATGAAAACCGTCCACGTCTTTTTCCGGCGCAATGGCTTCGATGACTTTTTCCGCATTGATGTGGGCAGGCAAGGGCAACTGCACCAAGATGCCGTGGATCTGCTTGTCTTGGTTCAGGGCATGCACCCGAGCCAACAATTCGGCCTCGGTCATGGCAGCATCGTGCTTTTCAAGCAATGAGTGGATGCCAGTTTGTTCGCAAGCTTTGACTTTGTTGCGTACATACACTTGACTGGCTGGGTTGTCGCCCACCAAAATGACCGCCAGACCAGGGTTCACACCCCGGGCTTGAAGGGCTTTGACTTGGTCGGTGACTTGTTGACGTAAAAGTGCGGACAGCGCGTTGCCGTCGATGATGGAAGCAGTCATGTGTCAGGCCTTGGCAGAGTTGGGGCCCAATGCAATTTTCAGCAAGTCGGCCACGGTGTTGGCGTTGAGTTTTTCCATGATGTTGGCCCGGTGGGCCTCCACGGTTTTGATGCTGATGCCCAAGTCGTCAGCGATTTGTTTGTTCAAACGACCGGCAACGATGCGCTCGAGCACTTGCGATTCACGCGCGGTCAATTTGCCCATGAGGGCGTCTCGGTTGGCGGCGTGCTGGTAATCAGCAAAAGCCTCTCGGGCTTGGTCCAGCATGCGTTCGACCACGCTCAGCAATTCTTCTTCTTTGAAGGGTTTGGGGATGAAATCCATCGCGCCTTTTTTCATGGTGGTCACCGCCATGGGCACGTCGCCATGACCGGTGATGAACACGATGGGCAGGGGGGATTTGCGCTCGATCAAACGGTCTTGCAATTCGAGACCGGAAATGCCGGGCATGCGGATGTCCACCAACAAGCAAGCAACTTCACGCGGGTCATAACGGCTGAGGAACGATTCTGCAGAATCAAAACAGCGCACTCTGTAATCTTTGCCTTCGAGCAACCATTGCAATGAATCACGAACAGCTTCGTCGTCATCCACCACGTAGATGTTGCCTTTTTTGGGAATCAAGCTCATCAGTTACTCCAAATGCAATAAAAACACCGATATCAAGCAGCAACCATGGCTGGTTTGGCAGGCAGCCAGAATGAAAAACGGCAACCCACAATCACCGATCCATTGTAGATGTTCTCGGCATGCATCCGCCCTTGGTGAGACTCGATGATGGTGCGGCATAAATTCAAGCCAATGCCCATGCCTTCGCTTTTGGTTGTGTAGAAAGCTTCGAACACCCTGGCCATGACTTCGGCGGGCATGCCTTCGCCGCTGTCGGTCACTGAGAACACCACCACTTCTTGTTGTTCGATCACTTTGGGGACGATTTGCAATTCCACATGGCGCTCATTGAGCGGACGCTTGGCGTGTTCGATCGCTTCAGCGGCATTCTTGAGTAAATTGATCAGCACTTGTTCGATCAAGATCGGGTCCACCAAAATTTTGTTGATGCGGTCGGACACATACAAACTCAAGCGCACTTGTCGGCGACGCAATTCAATGTCTGCCAGTTCCACGGCCTCGGTCACCATCGGTGCGATCAAGGTCAAGACACGGTTGGTTTCGCTGCGCCGCACGAAACTGCGAATGCGCTGAATGATTTGACCGGCACGTTGCGCTTGGTGCGAGGTTTTCTCCAAGGCCTTGAGCAATTCTTCTTCGCTGATTTGTTTGCCTTGCAAGCGCGTGAGCATGCCGTTGCAATAGTTGGAAATGGAGGTCAGGGGTTGATTGAGTTCATGGGCCACGCTGGAGGCCATCTCGCCCATGGTGATCAAGCGGCTGGCCGATTGCGCGCGCTCGGCTTGCAGTGCGGCTTGCTCTTCGGCATTGCGTCGGGCGGTGATGTCGGTGGAGATGACCATTTGAGCCAACCTGCCGTCGACCCAGTTCAAATAGCGAGAACGTACCTCGAGCCACTTGTTCAAGCCGGGCAAATAAATTTCAGAGTTTTCTGTTTTGGCCTGCGTCAAGGTCACGCCCGGCATGCCCGCCAAGTCGTCGACTGACTCGTCGCGGCTGGATTTGTCCGTGGCCAACAAACCCGCTTGCGTGACCAAATTCAAATGGCCTTCACTTTGGTTGCCAAACCATTGCCGATAGAGCTTGTTGGCGAACAACAACTCGGTGCTGCCCAGCGGCGTGACCGACACAGAGGCATCCAACGCTTCCAGCACGGTGGTGAAGCGTTCATAAGAGGCCGAGAGTTGTTCGCGGATGCGGTTGGGTTCGGTGATGTCGGTCATCGAGGTCATCCAACCGGTTTGTTGACCATAGGCATCAATCAGTGGCGACACGTAAAGCCGGGCATCAAAAAACGTACCGTTTTTGCGCTTGACCTTGATTTGAAAACCGCTGAGCGTGGTGCGGCCGCTGAGTTGGTCTTCCAGCTTAGACTGCATCATCAAGTGGTCTTCTTCCGGCCAATACGGAAAAGGAGAGCGCAGCCCGACCAATTCTTTGTCGGTCCATCCAGTCATTTGACAAAAGGCTGCATTGACATAAGTGATGCGTCCATTCATGTCCATCGCGCGCATGCCCGTCAAAATGGAATTTTCCATGGCACGTCGGAAATTGGTTTCGGCCACCAAGGCTTCTTGTGCTTGCAAGCGACGGCGTGTGTGGCGCCAGGTGCCAATCAGCATCCACGTGGTCATGCCACTGAGCAACAACACCAACCAAAACAAGCCACTGCCTATGAGTACCTGAGATGTTCGATAAGCTTGTGCGCGCAATTGCAAACTGTTGCCAACGGTCGAGACAGGCACACTGTATTCATAAGCTTTGCTTTCCCACGGTGCGTAGTCAAACACCCCGCTGCGCGGTCTGATGCTTTGTCCCGCCAGCAAATTGTTGTCTGCATCCACCAAAGCCACGGCGTGTCTGGCGGTGACTTCGGTGGGAACCGCAAACCGAAGCAGGTTTTCCAGGTTGTAGTCCACCAGCACCACACCTTTGAAATTTTCATTGTTGAAAATCGGAATATGCAATTGCATGTGCGGTTCTTGTAAACCCGAGCCATCCTCGAGTTTGATCAAGATGGGCGGCGAGTAAATGGAGCGTCGAATTTCTTGGGCCAGCAAAAAAGATTCATCGGTTTGCGGGTGGTCCAGCCAGTCGCTGTTGCGGTGAAAAGGTTGCCATTGCGCTGAGCCGGATGCGTAACTCGAGCGTGTGTGACGGAATTGATCAATCCAGCTGATGCTGGCGAGCTCAGGGTATTGCTTGACCATGTCCATGGCTGACGAGGCAAACTCGAGTGCAGTGAATTTGTCGTTGCCCACCTCACGTGCCATGCGCAACATTTGCTCTTGCTGCTCCAACAAGTGCAGACGCATTTTTTGGTTGGCGTATTCCAAGTCGCGCTGTACGCTTTCTTGCTCGCGTTCGCGTTCCTCTATGCGCAGGTAACCCACGCTGCTGACGATGGTCAACAAGAAAATTCCCACCGCAGCGATGGGCGCAATCATGGCCACCCGGTCTTGGCGGCTCGGGCTTTGGCGTTTCCACCACGCGACCCAACGCGAGGTCACGGGTTTGAGGAATTTGCTTTTGATCACCGCCCGAGTTTAGGTCAAGCAAACAGGTAGGGTTATTATTTTTCACAATACGAAATTGATCAGCGTCATTTGAAATTGTGTCAAAATGCGACCAAGTTGTGATGAGCAGCGAACAAGCTAAATCAAGGAGACCAACATGTCTGCATTGCCCGACAATTTGCGCACGTTTGCATCGAACGACAGCGATTCACAAGAAACACGCGAATGGATGGATGCACTGTCTGCAGTCATCGCCTCCGAGGGCCCTGAACGAGCCCACTTCTTATTAGAGCAACTGCTGGAACATGCCCGCGAGAACAGCATCGACATGCCGTTTTCTGCCAACACCGGTTATGTCAACACGCTCGAACCCGACCAAGAAGAGCGCTGCCCCGGCAACATTGAAATTGAAGAACGGTTGCGCGCTTACATGCGCTGGAACGCCATGGCCATGGTGGTCAAAGCCAACCGCCACAACCCGGCAGATGGCGGCGACCTTGGCGGACACATCGGTTCGTTTGCCTCATTGGCCCACATGTTCGGTGCCGGTTTCAACCACTTTTGGCATGCCGAAAATGAAAACCACGGCGGCGATTTGCTTTACATCCAAGGCCACGTGTCGCCTGGCGTTTATGCCCGCGCCTATTTGGAAGGCCGCCTGACCGAGGAACAGTTATTGAATTTCCGTCAGGAAGTCGATGGCAAAGGTTTGTCCAGCTACCCGCACCCCAAACTCATGCCCGAGTTTTGGCAGTTCCCCACGGTGTCC
>CANGZG010000052.1 GCA_947458415.1 Comamonadaceae bacterium
ACCCAGCAAGACGCCATCGGTGGCATCAGCGCCCCGCCATTGACCAAGGGTTACGCGCATTTCACCACCCGCCAAAACTTGCAATACAACTGGATCCCACTGGAAAAAAGCGCAGACGTGATGGACTTGTTGGCCAGCGTCAACATGCATGGCATCCAAACCAGTGGCAACTGCATTCGCAACATCACCAGTGACGAACGCGCTGGGGTCGCGGTCGATGAAATCGTTGACCCCCGCCCCTTTGCAGAAATTCTTCGCCAATGGAGCACCCTGCATCCCGAATTCGCGTTTTTGCCTCGCAAATTCAAAATCGCCATCAGTGGCGCCTTGGAAGACCGCGCCGCAACCGCTTGGCATGACGTGGGTTTGCATGTTCAACGCCATGCCGATGGCGAAGTGGGTTTTCGTGTGATGGTCGGTGGAGGCATGGGCCGCACCCCGATCACTGGCAGCGTCATTCGTGAATTTTTGCCTTGGAACCAAATCCTCAATTATTTGGAAGCGGTGGTGCGGGTCTACAACCGCTGGGGTCGACGCGACAACATTTACAAAGCTCGCATCAAAATTTTGGTCAAAGCCGAAGGCAAACGTTACACCGACGAAGTGGAAGCCGAATACGAACGCATACTGACCCAAGACGGCGCGCCTCACACCATCTCCCAAACAGAACTCAACCGTGTGCAAGCCAGTTTTGTGCCGCCACGGTTGACAACGGATGCCTCATTGAGCGCTGAAGAAGTTCACAGCCAATTGACCAATGCCGCGGACCAAGACAAAGACTTCGCGCGTTGGTTGCAACAAAATGTGGCGCCACACCGCGATCCGCATTTGCGGGTTGTCACCTTGTCTTTCAAACGTTTGGGTCAAGCACCTGGTGACGCCACCGCTGACCAATTGGACGCCGCCGCCGAATTGGCTGAGCGGTTTTCAGCGGCTGAAGCGCGTGTCAGCCATGACCAAAATCTGGTGTTGCCATGGGTCAGCGCTGAACAATTGCCAGCGTTGTATCGGGCAGCCAAAGCGCTGGGCCTGGCCAAACCCAATATCCGCATGCTCACTGACATGATTGCTTGCCCCGGCGGCGACTATTGCGCCTTGGCCAATGCACGTTCATTGCCCGTGGCCGCCGCCATCACAGAACGCTACCAAGACATGGACGAGTTGTTTGACTTGGGTGAAATTGATTTGCACATCAGCGGCTGTATCAACTCTTGTGGTCATCACCACAGTGGTCACATCGGTATTTTGGGCGTCGACAAGGATGGCAAAGAGTGGTACCAAGTCACGCTTGGCGGGTCGGATGGCTCTGCTTTGAGCGGGGCACCGAAAGCTGGCAAGGTGGTGGGGCCGTCGTTCTCGTCGGCCGAAGTGGTCGATGTGATCGATGCCGTGTTGCAGGTTTACGCTGAACAACGCAACGACGGCGAAACTTTCATCGACGCATTCCAACGCATTGGCATTGAGCCCTTCAAATTGGCAGCGAACGCTGCACGTCATCCCAGCGATGACGAAGCCCTGACCACGGTTGATTGAAAGCAGCACATGCAATTGATTTCACACACTGAACACACCACTTTGGCCTCCCCCGACTTGCTGTCCTTGGCCAACGATGCCGATCCGATGCAGCAGTCATTGCATGGCGTCAATACCATCGAATTGCATTTCCCCAAATTCACCGATGGCCGCGCGTTCAGCCAAGCACTGATGCTGCGTCGTCGTTGCGGTTTCCAAGGCGACATTCGTGCCACCGGTGATGTGTTGGTTGACCAGCTCAGCCAAATGCAACGCTGTGGCTTCAGCAGCGCAGTTTTGCGTGCTGACCAAGACTTGGCCAAAGGCAGACAATTGCTGTCTCATTTCACCGCCTTCTACCAAGGCGATCTGGTCCAACCTCAACCGGTGTTTGCAAGATGAAACCTGTCCCCAAAGCCACCGAACTGTTGGCCAAACCCAGTCCCGATTTTGCGGACAAGCTGTCCGCCACTCAGGCATGGCTGACTCGCGCCGCTGACCAATGGCAGCCACTGAAACAAGCGTCCAGCTTGGGGGCGGAGGATGTGGTCATCACCCACCTCATCAACCGCTTGCAACTCGATATTCCCGTGTTTGTGCTCGAAACCGGCGCATTGCACCATGAAACCTTGGCTTTGCTTGAACGACTCCAAGCCCATTCGCGCGCTGCGGTTCAGGTCTACCACCCGCAGCCAGAATCTGTGATCGCCTTTGTCAAACACCCCGGTCAATCGGCCATCTACGACAGCATGGCGCATCGAAAAGCCTGTTGCGGTATTCGAAAACTCGAACCGCTGGGTCGCGCGTTGCAAGGACAAAAGGCGTGGGTCACCGGTTTGCGTCGCGAGCAATCTCAAGCCCGTGCGGATGTGTCGGCCCAAGAGGCTGATGTGACCAACGGCGTGCCCATCGTCAAATTCAACCCGTTGGTGGAATGGACCTGGGGTGATGTGTGGCACTACATCGCCTCCAACCAAGTGGACTACAACCCTTTGCACGATCACTTTTATCCCAGCATCGGTTGTGCACCTTGCACCCGCGCCATCAGCCTGGGAGAAGATTTCCGCGCCGGCCGCTGGTGGTGGGAAGACGAAGCGGCCAAAGAATGCGGCCTTCATGTCAAAACAAGCAGTTGATAAGAGATGCAACCTATGAATGCCCGAAACGACCACGAATTGCACTTGCTCAGCAATGCCCACTTGGATGCACTGGAAGAAGAAACCATCTTCATTCTGCGCGAAGTGGCTGCAGCGTTTGAACGCCCCACTTTGCTGTTCTCCGGCGGCAAAGATTCCTTGGTGATGCTCAAGTGCGCTGAAAAAGCCTTTGGCATCGGCCGCATCCCTTACCCCTTGCTGATGATTGACACAGGTCACAACTTTCCTGAGGTGACCGATTTTCGCGACCTGCGCGCCAAAGAACTGGGTGCGGAATTGATTGTTCGCAGTGTCGAAGACTCTATGCAGCGTGGCACGGTTCGATTGGCCCACCCCGATGAGTCCCGCAACGTGCATCAGTCAGTCACCTTGCTGGAAGCCATTGACGAATTTCGGTTTGACGCCCTCATTGGTGGCGCGCGTCGTGATGAAGAAAAAGCCCGTGCCAAAGAACGCATCTTCAGCCACCGCGACAGCTTTGGCCAATGGCAACCCAAATCACAACGGCCAGAGCTTTGGCATTTATTCAACACGCGACTGCACCCGGGCGAGCATTTCAGGGTGTTTCCCATTTCCAATTGGACCGAGCTCGACGTCTGGCAGTACATTGCACGCGAACACATTGCCCTGCCATCGCTTTACTACTCGCACACGCGCGATGTGATTGAGCGCAAAGGCTTGTTGGTTCCCGTCACCCACATGACCCCGCCCCGCGATGGTGAAGTGGTGCAACAACGGCAAGTGCGTTTCCGTACCGTGGGTGACATCACGTGCACCTGTCCGGTTGAAAGCACGGCCACCTCACCCGACGACATCGTGATCGAAACCTTGGCTGCCGATGTCAGTGAACGCGGCGCCACCCGAATGGACGATCAAACCTCCGACGCTTCAATGGAAAAGCGCAAGAAAGAAGGCTATTTCTGATGAACACGCATACCGCGACTCGCCCTGCCCTCAAATTCATCACTTGCGGATCAGTGGACGACGGCAAGTCCACATTGATTGGTCGCTTGTTGGTTGACTCCAAATCGGTGTTGCAAGATCACTTGGCGGGCGTGCAACGCCAAGGCGAAACCGATTTGGCCTTGCTGACCGATGGTTTGTCTGCTGAACGCGAACAAGGCATCACCATCGATGTGGCTTACCGTTACTTCAGCACCGAATCAAGAAAATTCATCATCGGAGACTCTCCCGGCCACGAACAATACACCCGCAACATGGTCACTGCCGCGTCCAGCGCAGACGCTGCGGTGGTGCTGGTGGACGCCACCAAGTTGGACTGGTCAACAGATGGTTTCAATTTACTGCCACAAACCCGTCGGCACAGCTTGTTGCTCAAACTGTTGCGCGTTCCTTCGATCGTGTTTGCCATCAACAAGTTGGATGCTGTGACCGATGCCAGTGCCGCGTTTGTGAACATCGCAGGCGCATTGCAAGCATTTGCAGATGAAGCCGGCTTGGACATCACTGCCATCGTGCCAGTGTCAGCGCTCAAAGGTTGGAATGTGGTCAACCCACAGCCGGACTGGTGCAACTATTCAGGCCCCAGTTTGCTTCAATTGCTCGAAAGCCTGCCGGTCACTGCTTTTGAAGAAGAAGCGCCCTTGGCGTTTGCCGTTCAATGGGTGGAGAAATTCCATGACAGCGCAGACACCTCTCAAGGCCGGCGCGTGTATTGGGGTCGTGTCGGAGCAGGCGTGGCCCGTGTCGGCGACAGTGTGCGCGTGTTTCCCAGCGGCCAGACCGCCGTCATCAAGCAAGTGCTCAGCAGTGTTCGTGAACCCATCGACATCTCCGCCGGTCACAGCGCGGGCCTGGTGCTTGACCGCGAGGTCGACATTTCTCGCGGTGACTGGGTCTTGGCCCAAGCGCATGTGGCACCCTCTCAAACCACATTGAATGTCACCCTGGCTTGGCTCGACGATGAACCCTTGGTGGCGGGGCGTGTCTATTGGGCGCTGCACGGCCACCGCTGGGTCAAAGCCAAAGTGACCCGCATCGTGCACCGATTGGATGTCAACACCTTGGAGGAGCTTGACGCCACCGAACTGCCTGCCAACGCCATCGGTCATGTGCAACTGAGTCTGCAGCAACCCCTGGTGACCATGCCCTTTGAGACATCGCGCAGCTTGGGTTCATTGGTGTTGGTTGACACAGCCAGCCACAAAACATCCGCAGCGGTCATGGTCCGGGCATGACCTGCTTCCTGCCCTAAAATGCCAGTTTTCCGAGGCCATTTCGCCCGATTGATCAACATTTGAATCACCATGACCCACGTTGTTACCGAAGCCTGTATCCGTTGCAAATACACCGATTGCGTTGACGTTTGTCCCGTGGATTGTTTCCGCGAAGGCCCCAATTTTTTGACCATCGATCCAGACGAATGCATCGATTGCGCTGTCTGCATTCCTGAGTGCCCGGTCAATGCCATTTACGCGGAAGAAGATGTGCCCGCAGACCAACAGCACATGGTTGCCTTGAATGTGGAACTTGCCCGCATCGGCTGGCCCAGCATCACCAAACGCAAAACGCCCTTGGCCGACGCCGACGACTGGAAAGACAAAACGGGCAAGCTCTCTGAGCTGGTCCGCTGAAAGTCAAGGGCTCTGCCGGCGTGACATGAGCTCAAATTCCTCCCCTCTTCAAACCGACGCGCTGGTCATTGGCGCAGGCCCTGTCGGTTTGTTTCAAGTCTTTGAACTGGGCCTGCAAGAAATCCATGCACACGTGGTGGATGTGTTGCCCGAAGCAGGCGGCCAATGCATGGCCTTGTACGCCGACAAACCCATTTACGACATTCCCGGCTTGCCCGCCAGCACGGGTCGCGACTTGACTCAGCGGCTGCTGCAACAAGTGTCACCGTTCAAACCGGCATTCCATTTTCAGCAGCAAGTCGCTTCACTGCAGTCACAAACCGATGGGCGCTGGTTGATTTCAACCAACCAAGGCACGGTTTTTTTGGCAAAAACAGTGTTTATCGCTGCAGGCGTTGGTGCCTTTGTGCCTAAGACATTGCCTTTGCCGCAGCTTCAAGCGTTTGAAGGCTCACAACTTTTTCACACTTTGGCTTCCGCAACATCGGTCACGGGCCAACACTTGGTGGTTTTCGGTGGAGATGACGACGCGGTTCAATCTGCACTCAGCGCCTTGGCGCAGTCTCCTGCCAGCGTGACCTTGGTGCATCGGCGCGGCACGCTGGACGCCGAGCCTGATGTCTTGCAAGCGTTTGAAGAAGCGGTGGCAGCGCAGCAAATCTCATTCATCACTGCACAAATTTCACAAGCTCAGGTGACACAACAACGGCTCAGCGGTTTGCAGATCGAAAAAATCGATGGCAGTACCGACACACTGCCGTGCGACCAATTGTGGGTCATGCTAGGTTTGTCTCCCCAACTGGGCCCCTTGGCCAACTGGGGATTGGCCATGTCGCGCAAGCAGTTGACAGTCAATACTGAAGACTTCAGCACCCATGCAGCCGGCATTTACGCGGTGGGGGATATCAACACCTACCCTGGTAAGCGCAAGTTGATCGTCAGTGGTTTTCATGAAGCCACCTTGGCCGCTTTCGGCGCCGCGGCCTATTTGCGCCCCGGGCAAAAAGTTGCGCTCGAGTACACCACGGCGTCACCCAGGTTGCACCGTTTGCTGGGCGTTTGAGCAACCCGCACAATGGTCAGTGCATAATTCCATCACTTGTTTCGACAAGTCCGCTAGGGGTGCTGACCAATGGGTCGGCTGAGAAAGTCCCTTTGAACCTGATTGAGGTAATCCTCGCGCAGGGAAGCACGGCCAAAGTAGCATCCCGTTGAAGTTGCTCTGGCCTCGCCGAACTGCCATTCTTTGTTTGGAAAACAAATGGCACACACACAACACAATGAATCTTTGACTCCCGTCACTCACGCAGACCGCGTGTTCAATGGGTATTCGCATGCGTCCCTCTGGTTCAGCCTGGGTGTAGGACTGCTGGTCATGCAAGTGGGGTCCTATTTGGTTCCACGGCTCGGCACGCAAGAAGCCCTGTGGGTCATTCTGTTGGGTTCTTTGCTTGGCGCAGGCTTGCTGGGCTGGGTCGCCAAAGTGGGATGCGACACAGGTTTGTCCAGTGCCGGTTTGATGCACCAGGTGTTTGGCAGCCGTTTCGCGCGCGTGCCGGTGCTGCTCAACATGGTGCAGTTGGTCGGATGGACCACCTTTGAATTGGTGATCATGCGCGATGGCACGCTGGCCATGACGCAAGCCAGCCATTGGTCTGCACCTTATGTCGCCACCTTGCTCTGGGGTGGCGTGTTGGTGTTGCTGATGACGGGTTCCATGCTGGGTTTGGTCAGGAACTTTCTCAGCAAATTTGGTTTGCCACTGGTGGTGTTGTCGCTGGTGTGGTTGAGTTGGCAATTCATCGGCATGTTGCAAGCCCAAGGTTGGGAGGCTTTCTGGCACAAACCCGGTAACGAAGAAAAAAGTTACATGATCAGCATGGAGTTGGTGATTGCCATGCCTGTGTCGTGGTTGCCTTTGATTGCGGACTACGCGCGTTTTGGCAAGAACAGCCGCTCGGCCATGACTGGCAGTTGGCTGGGCTATGCGATCGCCAACATCTGGTGCTATGCACTGGGTGTGATGGTGGTGAGCGTGTCTGCCCCAGACGCGAATTTGGTCAACACCTTGCTGCTGGCACAAGGTGGTTTGCTGGCCTTGGGTCTCATCTTGCTGGATGAAATCGACAATGCGTATGGCGATGTGTATTCCGCTTCGGTCAACAGCCACAGCATCTGGTCAGGCTTCACGGTCAAGCAATGGGGTATCTTGATTGCGCTGGTTTGCACCGCCTTGGCCATGGTGTTGCCGATGCACAGTCTGGAGCCTTTTTTACTGATGCTGAGTTCGGTGTTTGTGCCCTTGTTTGGCGTCATTTTGGGACGCATGGGTTGGGGTCAGGTGAGCGCGACTTCTGTGCGCACCGACACCAAAGCGGTGTTGTCTTGGCTGGCTGGCATCGCGGTGTACCAACTCTGCATGCAATACACACCCTTCCTGGGTTATGCCATGCCCAGTTTGTTGACCACCTTGTTACTGGGTTGGTTAACCCGTCCTGTCAACGCAAAGGCTTCACTTGCATAACCACAGGCGCAAACCCATGGTTCAACGGTCCGTGCCCATGCCCGGTTTGGATGTGGGCGCCTTGGGCAATGGCTTGGCGGATGAACACCCTCGCAGCCGCCACCGCCGACAACAGGTCGTGGCCCAAGGCCAATTGGGCGGCGATGGCAGACGACAAACTGCAGCCGGTGCCATGGACATTGCGACTGTGGATGCGTGTCGACTCGAAATGGGACGCCGCCTGCCCATTGACTTGCAACACATCCACCAACAGGTTCCCTGGCAAATGCCCACCTTTGAGCAAAACTGCTTTGGCGCCCATGTCAATCAATGCCTGTGTAGCAGGTTGCAAACTGTTGACATCATTCAAAGGCCGACCAAGCAACCAACTGGCTTCATCCAAATTGGGCGTGATCAAACTCACTTTGGGAAACAATTCACGCACCAACACAGACACGGTTTCTTCCGCGATCAAACGGTCACCGCTGGTGGCCACCATCACCGGGTCCAACACCACATGCTTCAAGTGGTAATGGTCAATCGCCCACGCCACCACCTCAACCACGTCGGGCGAGTGCAACATGCCAATCTTGACCGCATCCACTCCAATGTCGTCCAGCACCGATTGCAATTGTGTTTTCAAAAACGCCGCGGGTACGCCGTGGATCGCTTGCACACCCAAGGTGTTTTGCGCGGTCAAAGCGGTCACGGCGGTCATGCCGTAGCAACCCAAAGCAGAGAACGTTTTCAAATCGGCTTGAATGCCTGCGCCACCGCCGCTGTCAGAACCTGCAATGCTGAGCACACGGGGGTATTGGTGAGTGAGAGTGATGTCATTCATGGTTTGCATTATCAGCAAACTTACACGCGGTCCGCTTTGCTCATGACAAATCACCATGGCTAAAGCCTTGCATTGCATCGTCTGGGGCGCGGGCTTGATGGGGCGCCTGTTGTCGCATTCGCTTGCCCAAGCGGGTCATCGCGTGCAGGTGCATGATGCTGGCGACCCCGAAGGCCAAGGCTCTGCCGCGCGCATTGCAGCCTCGATGTTGGCGCCCTTGGCCGAATCAGCAATCACCGAATGGCCGGTCGTGCAAATGGGTCAATACAGCTTGGGACGTTGGCCTGAATTGATTGAATCTTTGCCTGCGCCAGTGTTTTTTCAACAAACAGGCAGTTTGCTGTTGTGGCACCGTCAAGACGCACCGCAAGCCAAATCATTGGTCGACAAATTGTTCGTCAACAGCCAGCAATTGCCAGACGACTGTCAACCTGTGTCCATCAGCACCGAACAACTGCAGACATTGGAACCCGAACTGAGCGGCAAATTCCAACAAGGTCTGTGGCTGCCGCGTGAAGGTCAATTGGACAACCGCCAGTTACTCGACGCCTTGTTGCAATCCATGCAACAACTGGGTGTGGGCATCCATTGGCATTCGTCATTGAATTTGAAAGAGATTGAGCGCCTGTCCGACAGCGGGGTGGACTGGGTGTTTGACTGCCGAGGCACAGGCGCGAAATCGGAATGGCCGGCCGTCAGAGGCGTGCGCGGCGAAGTGATTCGTTTGCATGCGCCTGAAGTGCACATACAACGGCCAGTTCGCTTGATGCATCCACGTTACCCTTTGTACATTGCACCCAAACCCCATGGCGTGTTTGTCATCGGTGCCACTGAAATTGAAAGCGATGACAGCTCACCGGCCAGTGTGCGTTCTGCGTTGGAGTTACTCAGCGCGGCCTACAGTTTGCATTCTGGATTTGCCGAGGCACGGATTTTGGAAATCAACACCCAACGCAGACCCGCACTCAACCACAATTTGCCAGGCATTCGTCAACCCTCTGCGCGCATGGTGCAAATCAACGGTTTGTACCGCCATGGTTTTTTGGTGGCACCTGCCGTGCTTGACGCAGTGATGGGTTTGGTCAACGGTGAGCTTGCGTTGGCCAATCGCTTTCAACTGTTGCAGGATGTTTGACATGGCAACCCAACATATTCAAGTGTGGATCAACCAAATCAGCACCGTTCTGGTCAGCCCGGCCTGCCTG
The DNA here is from genome assembly GCA_947458415.1 of Comamonadaceae bacterium. GTDB lineage: Bacteria > Pseudomonadota > Gammaproteobacteria > Burkholderiales > Burkholderiaceae_C > Limnohabitans. The sequence goes on from CANGZG010000052.1 coordinate 9,813, forward strand.
TCAGACGCGATTGCGGCAGCGAATGTCAAACCGCCGTTTGCTGCGGCCGTCAACATGCAGTTTGTTCCCAAAAAAAACCATGCCGTCCATCTACTCAAAGACGGTGACAAGATTGAATTGATAGTCCCTGTCACAGGAGGATAGTTTGAGCACAGCCACCGATCCGCTGGTTTTGTACGGCGAAGTTTTTCAAAGCAGATTGTTGTTGGGGACATCGCGCTACCCGTCACCGCAAGTATTGGCGGATGCAGTCAATGCCTCGCAACCCGCCATGTTGACCGCTTCCCTTCGACGGCAAACCGCGCATGCCGACACCTCGCCAGCTTTTTGGCAGTTACTCAAAAACATGAACGTACCGGTGCTGCCCAACACCGCGGGTTGTCACAGTGTTCAAGAAGTGATCACCACCGCCGAAATGGCACGGGAAGTGTTTGAAACCGACTGGCTGAAATTGGAATTGATCGGTGACGATTACAGCTTGCAGCCCGACACGTTGAATCTGCCCTTGGCTGCCGACCACCTGGTCAAAGCGGGTTTCAAAGTACTGCCCTATTGCACCGAAGATTTGGTGCTGTGCCAAAAACTGGTCGATGTCGGTTGTCAAGCTGTCATGCCGTGGGCTGCCCCAATTGGAACGGGGCAAGGACCGGTCAACCCGTATGCCATGAAATTGCTGCGCGAACGGCTGTCAGTGCCTTTGATCGTGGACGCCGGTTTGGGTGTCCCCTCGCATGCGTGTCAAGTCATGGAGTGGGGCTATGACGCGGTGTTGCTCAACACCGCAGTGGCATTGGCGCATGACCCCGTCGCCATGTCGCAGGCCTTCGCGCAAGCCGTTGCCGCAGGCAGGCAAGCATTTTTGGGCGGAGCGATGCAAGCTCAAACATCTGCGCAAGCAAGCACCCCGTTGATTGGCACTCCTTTTTGGCACCAAGCATGACCACATTCTCAAACGACACTCGCCAACTGGCCACGGCACTGACCGAACGGTTCCAACATTTGTTCGCAGGTGAATCCGTGTCTTGGGAAGAATTGGCAAATAACGCGCCTGCGCATTTGGCCAACACCCCTTTCGAAGGTGTTTGGTGCGCAGCCCGGTTGCTGGGGTTTGTGGTGCATGACGCGGACTGCATTGCAAGCGCATGGCAAGCGCAGTCAAAGCGCTTGGGTCAATTCGACGCCACACGTTGGCCCTGCGACCCGCAAGATTTTTCTTTGCCCCAAGCAGACGGTCCCCACGCATTTGCAAGTTGTCCCCGCTCATTGGGCTTGTACGCCGTGCTGCCGGACGCCGCATGGGTGGCTCGCATGGTGGATTTGGGTGTGCCAACGGTTCAATTGCGTTTCAAATCGGAAGATAAACAAGCCATTCAACACCAAGTGCAAGCGGCTGTGAAAGCAGTACGCGGCAGCGATACGCTGTTGTTCATCAACGACCATTGGCAAGAAGCCATTGACGCTGGCGCCTACGGTGTGCACTTGGGACAAGAAGACATGGTGCAGGCCCCACTGGACGCCATCCGCCAAGCAGGGCTTCGCTTAGGTTTGAGCTCGCATGGTTATGCCGAAATGCTGCAAGCCTGCGCCGCGCAACCCAGCTATTTGGCGCTCGGCGCCGTGTTTCCCACCACACTCAAACGCATGGCCACCGCACCACAGGGGCTGGGGCGATTGGCGCAATACGCTCAGCTGATGCGTGGACGGTCGTTGGTGGCCATCGGTGGGATTGATCTTGAACGCTTGCCAGCGGTGCTGCAAACCGGCGTGGGTTCTGCCGCCTGTGTGCGTGCCATCACGGCAGCAGACGACGTTGCGCAAGCCGTTGCGCAATGGCAGGCATGTTTGAAGCAGCACCTTCGACCATAGCCATTTCACCAAGGCGAATGCGGGATGAACTCCAACCGCGCCATCGTTCACTCGACCAAAGGCAGGGTGCGCGGTCCGATCAATCGCCATATCGCCGCTCGGCGAGACCATGTACAGGTCAACGCATACCTAGGTCAGGCACGCACCTCCAATGCCACCTCTGCCACGCCTTGTACCCGTCCTGTGATGCGATCGCCCGCCACCACAGGCCCAACCCCTTCAGGTGTGCCGGTGTAAATGAGATCCCCTGGTTGCAGGTGATAGAAAAGAGACAGATCTGCAATGATCTCGCGGACATTCCAAATCAATTTGTTCACGTCAGAAGACTGCTTGGTGACACCATTGACCTCTAAGGCGATCGCTCCGTTGTCAATGATGTGTTCTGGCATTGGCACAATTTCACTGCACACCGATCCGTTCTCGATGTCTTTGCCCAAGTCCCAAGGTCGCCCCTTGTCGCGCGCGACCAATTGCAAATCACGCCGGGTCATGTCCAGCCCAGCGGCATAGCCATAAATCAGTTCATGCGCGTGGTCTGGGCTGACGCGAAACCCTGCTTTGCCAATGGCCACCACCATCTCCATTTCAAAATGGTAGTTTTGGGTCTCTGAGGGGTAAGGCACCTTTGCCCCACTTTGCACCAGTGTCTGCGCAGCCTTGGTGAAGTAAAAAGGACGCTCAGTGGCTTTGTCGACAGGTTTGCCCATTTCTTGCGCGTGTGCATGGTAATTGCGTCCCACAAAATACAAACGTTGCACGGGAAAGCGCGCGCTGATGCCTTTGATAGGCAAAGAAAAGACGGCGGGAGGCGGGAACACATAAACAGACATGGGAAATTCCTATCAAATAAACAATCGGTTCAACCGCGGTTCTCGTACACACCGAGTTTTCGATGCAGCGGCGACTCGTCAGCCAAAAACAAAAAAGCAGGCGCATGTGGGTTCATGTTGACCAGCGTCACTGCTTCGTAACCGGGCGCACAACATGTGTCGGCTTCCACCAAATGGAATTGACTGTCCACGATCTGCGCTTGCACTTGACCCTCAATCACGTGAAACACTTGGGCGGGAGAACGGGCTGGCAATCGCAGCGACTGACCAGGTCGCAACATCAACGCATAAAACCCCAAAATATTTTCAGCGTCGCTGCCCGTCTCCGGGTTGGTGTAGGTGACTTGCACTTGCTCGACAGAAGGATCATCCGCGGCCAATGTTTCCAATGCGGCTTTGGCATCGGTCCATGCATAACGCAACATCGGGTATGCCTTTTTGCTGCGCTCAAACACTTTGGTGGGCACCACACCACCTCGGGCATATTGCATGTCTCCGCGACCAGCCACCACGGTTTGACGGTCGCCATTCACATGGTAGGACGCCTCCATGTAATACACCAAGGGCAGGTCCAACACATCCAACCAAATGACAGGCGCTGTCCCGTCATGTCCGTGCTCGTGCCACAAACCGGTGGGCGTCAAAATCAAGTCACCTCGGTGCATGGGACATTTTTCACCATCCACCGTCGTGTAAGCGCCCTCGCCTTCAACAATCATGCGAACCGCGTTTGGCGTGTGCCGGTGGCTGGGCGCCCACTCGCAAGGCAGAAGCAGTTGCATGCCCAAATACATGGCAGCACTTGCTTGCATTTTGTCCAGTCCATGGCCCGGGTTGGCCAATACCAATACACGTCGTTCAGCTTTTTCAATCGGGGTCAATTCGCCAGCTTTCAAAAGCAAAGGTTTGATCGATTGGTACGGCCAATGGATCGGGCGTGTTTGTCGCGAGGGAATGTGAGGCGGCAACACCCCACGCAAACTTGGCCACAACGGCACCAAGTTCAAATCACGCAAATCTTGAACATAGTCTGCTGGCAAGTCTTCAATTCGACCGAGTTCGTGCGTCATGTTTTCACCCAAATGCGTTGGTTTTCAATGCGTACCGCATAGGTGCGGATGTCTTGCGTCAACGGGGCGCACAGTGCTTTGCCCGTGCACACATCAAATCGCCCTTGGTGCAAAGGGCATTCAATTTCTCGCCCCTCCAAAAAACCGTCGCTCATGCGCGCAGCGCCATGGGTGCACAGGTTGTCAGTGGCATAGACCTCACCCTCTACCTCGTACAGCGCAATCTCTTTGCCGTTCACCGTCACCGCGGTGACGTCACCTTCTGGCACCGCGTCAACGGCCAGAACATCAATCCATGTATCAGTCATCGTTTGTTCCTCAAATGGGGTAGATGATGGAGTTGGCAATCATTTCGCTGTCGTACACACACAGACGCGACACAAACTTCAAACCCACATCGGTTCTGACGATGTGATCGCGGTAAAAACCCACAGACAAGATGGTTGAATCGCCATCAAATTTGGTGCGAATCACCGTGTAATTGGCTTCGGCATGGATGCGGTTACCGTTGTCTTCCACCGATAACAAACGGGGTGTACCCACGATATGGCGTTGGTAGTATGGGTCGTGGTAGAGGGTTTCTTTCACACCATA
>CANGZG010000053.1 GCA_947458415.1 Comamonadaceae bacterium
GCAAGATGTGTTGGACTACGGTTTGCACGGTCTGGCCATGAGCCGTTTCGCCGGCATTTGGGCTGGCATGAAAACCATCCAAGAGGTGGTCGAGTCCAGCGCCACAGTGATGATCGACCCGGATGGTTTGGACATCGTCATCCCCGAGTTCGAGATGCCTGTCGGGGGTGTGCACATCCGCTGGCCGGACGACGCGCTGAGCCAAGAAGCCCGATTGTTCAATTACAAGTGGTACGCCGCGCTGGCCTATATCCGCGCCAACAAACTCAACCGCACCGTCATCCAAGGTCCGCACGACCGCATCGGTCTCATGGCCAGTGGCAAGGCTTACAACGACACGCGTCAAGCCTTGCTCGACCTCGGTTTGGACGACGCCACCTGCAAGCGCATCGGCATTCGGGTGCACAAGGTCGGCGTGGTCTGGCCGCTGGAATCGCACGGCACCCGCGAATTTGCCCGCGGTTTGCAAGAAATCGTGGTGGTGGAAGAAAAGCGCCAGCTCATCGAATACCAACTCAAAGAAGAGCTGTACAACTGGCCCGATGGCGTGCGCCCGCGCGTGTTGGGCAAGTTCGATCAGGTTGAGGGTGACGCAGGCGGCGAGTGGACCGGCATCAACCCGATCGACCATGTGCTCTTGCGTGCCAATGCCGATTTGTCACCCGCCCTCATCGCCCAAGCGATTGCCAAGCGCTTGAAAAAAATCGGCATCGACAGCGACACCACGGCCCGCATTGATGCGCAGTTGGCGGTGCTGGAAGCCAAGCAACAAGCCATGAACGTGTTGGAAGTCCAGGCCGATCGGCAGCCCTGGTTTTGCTCGGGTTGCCCGCACAACACCAGCACCCGCGTGCCCGAAGGCTCACGCGCCATGGCTGGCATTGGCTGCCATTTCATGAGCTTGTGGATGGACCGCAGCACGGTGGGCTTCACCCAAATGGGCGGCGAGGGCGTGCCTTGGGTCGGCCAGCAGCCGTTCAGCAACGACCAACATATTTTTGCCAACATCGGCGACGGCACTTACTTTCACAGCGGCTTGTTGGCGGTGCGCCAAAGCGTGGCAGCAGGTGTCAACATCACCTACAAAATTTTGTACAACGATGCCGTGGCCATGACCGGCGGCCAACCCGTGGGCGAGCGTGCCGAAGGGCACAGCGTGATTCAAATCGCGCAAAGCATGCGGGCCGAAGGCGCCAAGCACATCGTCATCGTCACCGATGAGCCCGAGAAATACGCGGCAGTTGGACACAACGGCATCCCTGGTGGCGCGTTGGGTTTGCCCGAGGGCGTGGCCATCGAACACCGCGACGAGCTGGACCGGGTGCAGCGCACCATGCGCAGCATCTTGGGCTGCACTGTCATCATTTACGACCAAACCTGTGCCACCGAAAAACGCCGTCGCAGAAAACGCGGCACCATGGTGGACCCCGCGGTGCGCGTGGTCATCAACGAAGCCGTGTGTGAAGGTTGCGGCGACTGCAGCGCACAAAGCAATTGCTTGAGCGTGGAACCACTTGAAACCGAACTCGGCCGCAAGCGCAGCATCAACCAAAGCACTTGCAACAAAGACCAAAGTTGTGTCAAAGGCTTCTGCCCCAGTTTTGTCACGGTCGAGGGCGGCCAGTTGCGCAAGAAAAGCAAGGGCAGCGAACGGCCGGACCCGATGGCATTGGGCGAATTGCCAGACCCGGTTTTGCCCACGCTCAACAGCCACACCTACCCTGGCGGATATGGCATCGTGGTGGCGGGGGTCGGCGGCACCGGCGTGATCACCATTGGTCAGTTGCTTGGCATGGCAGCGCACATCGAGGGCAAAGGCATCGTCACGCAAGATTCAGCCGGATTGGCCCAAAAAGGCGGCGCGACCTGGAGCCATGTGTTGATTGCCAACCAACAACACGACATCCGCACCACCCGCGTGTCCACCGCGGCGGCCGATCTGATTTTGGGTTGCGACCCGATCGTCACCGCGGGCAAAGAAACCATGGTCCGCATGCGCCCCGGGCGCACCCGCGTGGCCATCAACGGCTTGGCCACACCGACCGCAGCCTTCGTGAAAAACGGTGCCTGGGCCAACCCCAGTGAAAGTTGTTTGGAAGACATCTTGCAGGCGGTCGGTAACGAACCGAGCAACATGGGTGCGTTCGACGCCAATGCCGTGGCCACCCAATTGTTGGGCGACAGCATTTTCATCAACCCGATGGTCATGGGTTTTGCATGGCAACGCGGCTGGATTCCCCTGACAGCGCAAGCCATCATGCGCGCCATCGAACTCAACGGCGTTCAAGTGCAAGCCAACCAACTGGCGTTTGCTTGGGGCCGTTGGTGTGCCCATGATTTACCCAAAGTGCAAGCTTTGACCCGGCCGGTGCAAGTGGTGAATTTCCAAACACGTGAACCGTTGCAAGCCCTGATTCAAAAACGCATGGGGTGGTTGGAGGCTTACCAAAACAAAGCGTATGCCAAGCAGTACATGGCGTTTGTGCAAGAGGTGCAACACAAAACCTCGGCGTCGGTGGCCGAGGCCGTGGCGCGCAATTTGTACAAATTGATGGCCTACAAAGACGAGTACGAAGTGGCACGTTTGCATGCCGACCCGGTGTTTTTGCAGCGCATCGCTGACCAGTTTGAAGGGGACTTCACGCTCAACTACCACCTCGCGCCACCGTTGGTGTCGAAAAAGAACGACAAGGGAGAGTTGGTCAAACGCAAATACGGCCCCTCTGTGTTGTGGGGTTTCAAACTCTTGTCACGTTTGCGCTTCTTGCGCGGCAGCGTGTTCGACGTGTTTGGCTACACCGACGAGCGCCGCACCGAGCGGGCATTGGTACAGCAATACCAAGACAGCATCAGTGAAGTGATGGCGACATTTGCGCCGGGTAAACATTCGCTGGCGCTGGAGATTGCGCGCATCCCTGAAAAAATCAAAGGCTATGGCCACGTCAAGGAACGTCACTTGAAAGCAGCGCGCGAACAATGGGACGGCTTGATGCAGGCTTGGCGCGCCAACTGACACCGCGAGACAGCGGCCAGTCCCCAGATGGCGCAGGACATGTCAGTCAACGTCAACCAACGGTTGTTGGTCTGGACACCGGCTGACCACCGACGCATTGGCGCTGCCCATGAGGCCATGCCCTGTGCGGTGCTGGCCGAAACCTATGCGGCGGCTTTGCGTGACTGTGCAAACGCACAAGCATTGGTGCTTCCTTTGGCGGACCCCCAAGACATACCGCATTGGTTAGGTTTGGTCGATGGCGTCATGCTCACGGGCTCCCCATCCAATGTCCACCCCAGTCACTTCGGTGAAAGCGTTGCCGATGAAAGCTTGCCACTCGACACCACGCGCGACGCCTTGACGCTAGAGTTGGTGCGTGCCTGTGTGAAGCAAGCGATACCGTTGCTTGGCATTTGTCGCGGCTTTCAAGAAATGAATGTGGCGTTGGGAGGCAGTTTGTTGCAACAAGTCCATTTGACCCCGGGCAAACACGACCACCGAGACCCGGACCATTTGCCTTTGGCGCAACAGTACGCGCCCAGTCACGACGTGTTGCTGCAACCCGGTTCAAGTTTGGCGCAATGGGCGGGCGGTTTGCGCGTCAAGGTCAATTCCTTGCATGGCCAAGGCGTGGCCAGATTGGCCCAAGGGCTGACACCATTGGCGCACGCAGAAGACGGCTTGATTGAAGCGTTTGAGGTGAGCGGCGCCCAGGGGTTTGCCTTGGGTGTGCAATGGCATCCCGAGTGGGACTGCCAAAGCACGCCGTTTTACCAAGCCATTTTTCAAGCGTTTGCACAGGCCATGCAGCGGCGTCAACGCGAGCGCTGGCGTTGACCTGGCCCCGGCCCCACCCTTTTCAGCAGAGACATTTTTCATGCACGCCACGAACCCTCACCCTGCCATCAAAACCTTTGCCGATTTGGAGCAATGGCTTAACCAACACCGTGTGACCGAAGTCGAATGCCTGGTGCCTGACTTGACGGGCGTGGCGCGCGGGAAGATCTTGCCGCGCGAAAAATTCACCGAGGACCGCGGCATGCGCTTGCCCGAGGCCGTGGTGGCCATGGGCGTGACCGGTAATTTTCCCGACACAGCCACTTATTACAACGTGATTCAATCGCACGACCGTGACATGCATTTGATGCCCGACCCGTCCACCGTGCGCATCGTGCCGTGGGCCACGGACCCGACCGCACAAGTCATCCACGACTGTTATGACCGCCACGGCAAGCTCGTGCCGTTTGCTCCGCGCAGCGTGTTGCGCCATGTGTGCGATTTGTACGAGGCACAAGGCTGGGGGCCAGTGGTGGCACCCGAGTTGGAGTTTTATCTGTTGGCCCGCAACACCGACCCCAACACGCTGCTGCGCCCGCCGATCGGGCGCAGTGGCCGCGCCGAAACATCCAGACAGGCCTACAGCATTGACGCGGTGAACGAATTTGACCCCTTGTTTGAAGAGCTTTATGAGCACTGCGGAAAAATGGGCTTGAATGTCGACACCTTGATCCATGAGATTGGCGCGGGACAAATGGAAATCAATTTTTTCCATGACCACCCGTTGGGCTTGGCTGATGAGGTGTTTTTCTTCAAACGCACCGTGCGTGAAACCGCGCTGCGCCACGACATGTATGCCACTTTCATGGCCAAACCCATCGCGGGCGAACCCGGCAGCGCCATGCACATTCACCAAAGCATGGTGGATTTGGCCACGGGCAAAAACCTGTTCAGTTTGGACAACGGCGAACCCTCCGAAGCGTTCTTCCATTTCATCGGAGGCTTACAGCGCTACATCCCCTCGGCGATGGCGTTGGCCGCGCCTTATGTCAACAGCTACCGGCGACTGGCACGGCACACCTCGGCGCCGATCAACATCGAATGGGGGCACGACAACCGCACCGTGGGCATTCGCTCTCCCATCTCGCCGCCCAATGCGCGGCGCGTGGAAAACCGCGTGATTGGTGCCGATGCCAACCCGTATGTCGCCATGTCGATGACATTGGCATGCGGCTATCTCGGGCTCAAACACCGCATCCCACCTAAAGCGGAAATGAAGGGCGATGCCTATACCGCGCCGTATGCATTGCCCCGCAGTTTGGGGGAGGCGCTGGATTTATTGCGCCGTGAAACCGATTTGCATGAAGTGCTCGGTGAACCGTTCATCAATGTCTACACAGAAATCAAAGAATGTGAGTTCGAAGAATTCATGGAAGTGATTTCACCGTGGGAGCGTGAGCATTTGTTGTTGCATGTGTGAACAGGCGCAGGCCATGTCAAAACAGCCAATCAGGGCTTGGGCTCGTAGCGATGAATTTCTATCGTTGAATGCACAATGTCTTCATGCACAGCCAATCGCTCGCGCACCATGGTGGCGGTCAACTCAGGCTCTTGCGTGACGACCGTCAGCGCGCATGAAAACACTTGTTTGCCAACCCGCCACACATGCAAATCGGTGACGCGCGTGAGCGCCGATGTTTCAACCGCTTCGCGAACCTCTTGCACCAGCGGGTGGTCCATTTCACGGTCTAACAACACCTTGGCGGTGTCAGCAAGCAAGCCCCGCGCCCAGACCGCGACCAACACCGCACCCACCAAACCCATCACCGGGTCTAACCAAGACCAGCCGTACCACCAGCCGCCTAACAAGGCCACGATGGCCAACACCGAAGTGAATGCATCGGCCACCACATGCAAATAGGCAGACTTCAAATTCAAGTCATGGTGATGACCGTGACCGTGTGCATGGCCATGGCCAACAGGGGTGGTTTTTGAAATGGGAATGTGTGTTGCCGCGTTCGTGGTGTGCGATGGTGTGTGAACCCGCCCCAAAATCACCGCGCAAACCAGGTTCACGACCAAACCCAACACAGCCACCACCAAGGCTTCAGCGTATTGGATAGGCTCAGGGGAGAGCAATCGTTGCACCGAGCCAAACACCATCAAGAGCGCAACCCCGATCAACACCATGGCACTGGCAAAGCCCGCCAAGATTTCAATCTTCCAACTGCCAAATGCAAAACGCGGGTCGCGCGCATAGGTACGCGCCGTGGCGTACGCCATCGCCGACAGCCCAATGGCCAGTGCATGCGAACTCATGTGCCAGCCATCGGCCAACAAGGCCATGGAATTGAACCACCAACCGGCGAAGATTTCGATGCACATCGTGGCCAACGTGATCCACATCACCAAGCGCGTGCCGCGCTCGGCGGCATGGCTGCCTTCATCGAACACGTGTTCGTGCAACCAGTCGGACAGGGCGTCGTTGTTCATCCGGGGTCAGTGGCCATGGCCGCATGCGCCTGCTGATCTGCGTGGTAGCTTGAGCGCACCATGGGCCCCACCGCTGCATGTGAAAAACCCATGGCATAGGCACGTTCTTCAAACACCTTGAACGTGTCCGGGTGCACATAACGTTTGACCTGCAAATGGTGGCTGCTTGGCGCGAGGTACTGGCCAATGGTCAGCATGTCGATGCCGTGCTCGCGCATGTCTTGCATGGTTTGCAAAATTTCTTCGTCGGTTTCGCCCAAGCCCACCATCAGCCCGCTTTTGGTAGGTATCTGTGGAAACAGCGCCTTGAATTTTTTCAACAAGTTCAAGCTGAAGGCATAGTCGCTGCCGGGGCGTGCTTCTTTGTACAAGCGCGGCACGGTTTCCAGGTTGTGGTTCATCACGTCGGGCGGCGCGTCTTTCAAGATGTTCAGGGCGCGGTCGTCGCGGCCACGAAAATCGGGCACCAACACTTCAATTTGTGTCAGCGGCGACAGCGTGCGGGTTTGGCGAATGCATTCCACAAAATGCGCGGCACCGCCGTCACGCAAGTCGTCGCGGTCCACGCTGGTGATCACCACATAACGCAATTTGAGCGCGGCAATGGTCTTGGCCAAGTTCAAAGGTTCGTTGGCGTCAAGCGGGTCAGGCCTGCCATGGCCGACATCGCAAAAAGGGCAACGCCGTGTGCATTTGTCGCCCATGATCATGAAGGTGGCGGTGCCGTTGCCAAAGCATTCACCGATGTTGGGGCACGAGGCTTCTTCGCATACCGTCACCAGTTTGTTGGCGCGCAAGATGTCTTTGATTTCGCCAAACCGAGAGTGGGGTGAACTGGCTTTGACGCGAATCCAATCCGGTTTTTTCAGCGCTTCACCGCTGTGCACCACCTTGACAGGAATGCGCGACACCTTGTCAGACGATTTTTGTTTGGCGTTGGGGTCATAAGCCGCGCTGGCGGCGAGGTCGGGTGCATCGGATGCGGACATGGGAGCCTTGGGTGTTAGGGCGATAAGGTGGCGGCAAGCTTGCTGCCCAGCACATCGGCAGCTTGTGACCAACCAACATGAACCCCGATTGTAAAAAGATCGGTGGTGGCCAGTCCTGCATAACCACAAGGGTTGATATGCGAGAAGGGTGACAGGTCCATGTGCACGTTCAAGGCCACGCCGTGGTAAGCGCAGTGGCGGCTGACTTTCACCCCGAGGGCCGCGATTTTGGCCAGTCCTGTGAAATCTGGCGCGAGCGGTGGTGTGACGTGCGAAGGCCGAGATGGCAACATCGCATGGTCGAATGGCGCCAGAGGGCGCACATACACGCCAGGGGCGCCAGCCACACGGTGGCCCGTGACGCCCCAATGGGCCAGAGTTTTGAGCACGGCGTCTTCGATGCGGTACACATATTCTTTGACGAAGTAGCCTGCCCGCTTCAGGTCGATCAATGCATACGCCACGACTTGGCCGGGTCCGTGGTAAGTGATTTGGCCGCCACGGTTGCTGGCCACCAGCGGAATGTCTGTTGAATGAAGCAAATGCGCTGGCTTGCCGGCCAGCCCTTGGGTGAACACCGGCGGGTGTTCGCACAGCCAAATTTCATCGGGGGTGGCGGCATCGCGTTTTTCGGTGAAGGTTTGCATGGCTGAGAGGCAGGCGGCATAGTCCACCAGGCCCCGGGTCACCAGCATCGGCTTGACGAAATTTGACACTAAAGCACCACTTTCACCATGGGGTGGCTGCTCAACGTGCGGTAGACCTCGTCGAGCTGTTCACGGTCGGTGACATGCAAGGTCAGGGTGAGTCCAAGGTAGGTGCCGGCTTTGCTTTCGCGGCGCTCCAAGGAGTCAGCCTTCCAATGGGGATCAAACTGCCCGGCCAAGAAGCACATGGCGTCGACAAATGCCTCTGAGTTAGGCCCCATGACCTTGATCGGGAAATCACAGGGGTACTCGATCAGACTCTCAGTATCAGCGGCCATGGCAAGGGTATTTTTGTGGGAGATTCGGGAAAGCCCTATAAGATACCCTACAATCAGAGGCTTTGCTGCATGAAGGGGCCGTCGCGGATGACCAAGACAGAATCATCTTCAGGCAGCAAGTTGCAACCGAATTCACACGATGAAGAGACGCTGCAAGAGGTTGAAACACAGCCTTGGAGCGCTGAGCAAGTCCGGGTTTGGCGACAAAGCCAGCCCCGGCTGTCCGTCTGGCGGGTGCTGTTCACGCAATTGATGGTGGCTGTGTTATTCGCCTCAGCGGTTGCGGTCTGGTTTGGAAGCCGTTCTCTCGGGCTGTCTTGGCTCTACGGTGCGTTGACGGTGGTCATTCCCTCCGCGCTGTTTGCCAGGGGATTGACCTCCCGCACAGCGTCGGTGAATGCCATGGCTGCGGCGTTGGGCTTCATGGTCTGGCAAAGCGTGAAATGGGTGTTGGCAGTGTTGTTGTTGGTGCTTGCGCCCAGCGCGGTACCCGAATTGAGTTGGCCTGCCTTGTTGGCGGGCTTGATTGTGACGATGAAGGTGTATTGGTTGGCGTTGGTGTGGGGCAGACCTGCACGCACCGCCGCCCCCCACACCACTGATTAAAGAGTTGAACATGGCGGATACGAGCACGCTGACTGCTGGTGAATACATCAGTCACCACTTGACCCACTTGCAAAGCAAGCCCATGGGCGGTGTCATTGACTTTTCTGTGGTCAATTTGGACTCCATCTTTTGGTCAGTGTTGTTGGGCGTGGTCGGCTCCTTTTTTCTGTGGCGCGCGGCGCGCGTGGCCACCGCTGGTGTGCCAGGCCGTTTTCAGGCGGCGGTCGAAATTTTGTTTGAAATGGTCGATACCCAGGCGCGCGGCATTGTGCACAACGCCGAAAGCCGCAAATTGGTCGCCCCGCTGGCGCTGACCGTGTTTGTTTGGATTTTCTTGCTCAACAGCATGGACTTCTTGCCGGTCGATTTGTTTCACAAACTGTTCGAGTGGACCGGCTTGGACCACAGCATCCATTATTTCCGCGTCGTGCCCACGGCAGACCTGTCCACCACATTGGGCATGTCGGTGTCAGTGTTGTTGATCTGTATTTTTTATAACATCAAGATCAAAGGATTGGGCGGCTGGTTCCACGAACTGACCACCGCACCGTTTGGCGCACACCCGATTTTGTGGCCGATCAATTTCGGTTTTCAAATGATCGAATTTGTCGCCAAAACCGTGTCGCATGGCATGCGACTGTTTGGCAACATGTACGCGGGCGAACTCATTTTCATGCTGATCGCGCTCATGGGCAGCGCCGCAGCGCTGAGCCTGACGGGCATATTGCTGCCCATCGGCCACATCATCGCCGGCTCTATTTGGGCCATCTTCCACATTTTGATTGTTGCGTTGCAAGCCTTCATTTTCATGATGCTGACCTTGGTCTACATCGGGCAAGCACACGACGCTCACTGATTTCCGTTTCTTTTTTCTCAACCTTCCATCACCTTGCTTAGGAGCTTTTCATGGAACACGTACTTGGTTTAGTTGCACTCGCCTCAGGTCTGATCATTGGCCTGGGCGCCATCGGTGCTTGTATTGGCATTGGCATCATGGGCAGCAAATACCTTGAAGCTGCTGCGCGTCAGCCTGAATTGATGAACGAACTGCAAACCAAGATGTTCTTGTTGGCAGGTTTGATTGACGCGGCTTTCTTGATTGGCGTGGGTATCGCCATGATGTTTGCGTTCGCCAATCCTTTCGTCCTCAAGTAATTCAACCCACCGCCCATAGAGAGGTGTTGACGTGAGTATCAACGCAACCCTGTTTGTTCAAGCGATTGTGTTTGCCATCTTGGTGTGGTTCACGATGAAATTCGTGTGGCCGCCCATTGCAAATGCGCTGGATGAACGTGCTGAAAAAATCGCCCATGGCCTCAAAGCCGCGGAACACGCGCACATCGAATTGACCAATGCCCACAAGCATGTCGAGGTCGAGTTGGCGAAAAACCGCTCGGAAGCCGCCTCCCGTTTGGCGGATGCAGAGCGGCGAGCCGCTGGCCTGATCGAAGAGGCCAAGTACAAGGCCACCGAAGAAGCCAACAAAATCATCGCAGCCGCGCATGCCGAAGCCGAGCAAGCCATGCTCAAAAGCAAGGAATTGCTGCGTGACCATGTGGCTGTGTTGGCGGTCAAAGGTGCTGAGCAAATCTTGCGCAAGGAAGTCAATCCCAGTGTGCATGCCGATTTGCTCAACCGGCTCAAAGCCGAGCTCTGAGGACCAGACCCCATGGCTGAAATCGCAACCATTGCCCGTCCTTATGCTGAAGCCTTGTTCAAGGTGGTCAAGACACAAGCCACGCAAGCGGCCGAGTGGCTGGATGCGCTGGCGCAAGTCGCCGCTGATGAGGGGCTGCAGCAATTTGCGCATGACCCCAAAGTCAGTCACCGCCAAGTGTTGGATTTGATCACCCAGGTCGGTCCAAAGAACTTGCCTGCGGCAGCCGTCAACTTTCTGACCCTTTTGTTGGAAAACGGCCGCCTGTCAGCTTTGCCTGAAATTGCGGTGCAGTTTCATGCACTGGTCGACGCCCAAACCGGTGTGCGCAAGGCCGTGATTCACAGTGCATTTCCGATCGAGGGTGCGGCCCTGGATGAATTGACCAAGGTGTGTGAAAAGCGCTTTGGCCACAAACTCAATGTGCAAGTGGCCTTAGAGCCTGAGCTCATTGGGGGTGTGCGAGTGGTGGTCGGCGACGAGGTGCTCGACACCTCTGTCAAAGCCCGTTTGGAACAAATGAAAGTCGCGCTGACCGCCTGAGCAATCCCGCTCCTGCACATCAGCTTTACATAGGAAGAAGGAAAGAGTCATGCAACTCAATCCCGCAGAAATTTCAGAACTGATCAAAACCCGTATCGAGGGCTCGACTGGCAACACCAATGTGCGCAACCAAGGCACGGTCATATCCGTCACTGACGGTATTTGCCGCATCCACGGTTTGTCCGACGTGATGCAAGGCGAGATGCTGGAGTTCCCCAACAACACGTTCGGCCTGGCGCTGAACTTGGAGCGCGACTCTGTCGGCTCGGTGATTTTGGGTGAGTACGAGCACATTTCTGAAGGCGACACCGTCAAATGCACGGGCCGCATTTTGGAGGTGCCCGTTGGTCCCGAGCTGATAGGTCGCGTGGTCAACGCGTTGGGGCATCCGATTGACGGCAAAGGCCCGATCAACGCCAAGATGACCGACGTGATCGAAAAAGTGGCGCCTGGTGTGATTGCCCGTCAATCCGTCGACCAGCCCATGCAAACCGGTTTGAAGTCGATTGACTCCATGGTGCCTGTGGGCCGTGGTCAGCGCGAGTTGATCATTGGCGACCGCCAGACCGGCAAGACCGCGGTCGCGATCGACGCCATCATCAACCAAAAAGGTCAGAACATGACCTGCATTTACGTGGCGATTGGACAAAAAGCATCGTCCATCAAAAACGTGGTGCGTGCGCTGGAGCAAGCTGGGGCCATGGCCTACACCATCGTGGTGGCGGCGTCTGCGTCCGAATCAGCCGCCATGCAGTATGTGTCTGCGTATTCCGGTTGCACCATGGGCGAATATTTCCGCGACCGTGGCGAAGACGCCTTGATCGTGTACGACGATTTGTCCAAACAAGCCGTGGCATACCGCCAAGTGTCGCTGCTGTTGCGTCGTCCGCCAGGCCGTGAAGCCTACCCAGGCGATGTGTTTTATTTGCACAGCCGTTTGCTCGAGCGCGCAGCCCGTGTGAATGCTGACTATGTCGAGGCTTTCACCAAAGGCGCAGTCAAAGGCAAAACCGGCTCACTCACCGCGCTGCCCATCATTGAAACCCAAGCGGGTGACGTGTCTGCGTTCGTGCCCACCAACGTGATCTCCATCACCGATGGCCAGATCTTCTTGGAAACCTCTTTGTTCAACGCGGGTATCCGTCCTGCCATTAACGCGGGTATTTCGGTCTCTCGCGTGGGCGGCGCTGCACAAACCAAGTTGGTGAAAAGCCTCTCGGGCGGTATCCGTACCGATTTGGCGCAGTACCGTGAATTGGCGGCTTTCGCGCAGTTCGCATCAGACTTGGACGAAGCCACCCGCAAACAACTCGACCGTGGAGCCCGTGTGACCGAGTTGTTGAAGCAAGCTCAGTACAGCCCGTTGTCCATCAGTTTGATGGCGGCCACTTTGTACGCAGCCAACAAAGGTTTCTTGGATGACATCGAAGTCAAACAAGTGCTGCATTTCGAAGCCGGTTTGCACCATTACTTGAAAGACAAGTGCACTGCCTTGTTGGCCAAGCTGGAAAAAGACAAGGCCATGGACAAAGACGCCGAAGCTGAACTGGTCAAGGCCATCGAAGCTTTCAAAAAATCTTTCGTCTAACCGCCATCTAGCAGCAAGGAGCCCTACATGGCAGTCGGCAAGGAAATACGCGGCAAGATCAAATCGGTGGAAAACACCAAGAAGATCACCAAAGCCATGGAAATGGTCGCCGCTTCCAAGATGCGCAAGGCACAGGACCGCATGCGTGCGGCCCGTCCTTACAGCGAGAAGGTGCGCAACATTGCGGCCCATTTGGGTCAAGCCAATCCGGAATATGTGCACCCGTTCATGAAGATTCACCCGGTCAAATCCACCGGGTTCATCGTGGTCACCACCGACAAAGGTTTGTGCGGTGGCATGAACACCAACATCTTGCGGGCATTGACGCACAAATTCAAAGACATGCAAGCCGCCGGTTCAACGCCGCAAACCATTGCCATTGGCAACAAAGGTTTCGGTTTTCTCAACCGCATCGGCGCGCCTGTTTTGGCGCACTTGACGCAGTTGGGCGACACGCCGCATTTGGAAACTTTGATTGGCCCGGTGAAAGTCATGTTGGACGCTTACACCGAAGGCAAATTGGACGCGGTCTACATTTGCTACACCCGCTTCATCAACACCATGAAGCAAGAGCCAGTGATTGAACAACTGTTGCCTTTGTCAAACGAGCAAATGCACCAAGAAGCCAAAGCGGCTGGCAGCCACAGCTGGGATTATTTGTACGAGCCCGATGCGCCTGCCGTCATCGACGATTTGCTCGAGCTTTACATCGAATCGTTGGTGTACCAAGCCGTCGCAGAAAACATGGCGTCAGAGCAATCTGCACGCATGGTGGCCATGAAGGCCGCCACCGACAACGCGGGCAGCGTGATCGGCGAACTCAAACTCATTTACAACAAAACCCGTCAAGCAGCGATCACGAAGGAATTGTCCGAAATCGTGGCTGGTGCGGCGGCGGTGTAACCCTATTTATTTTTGGAGCAAATCATCATGGCTCAGGCAATGACCCACGCAGGTATTCAAGGAAAAATCGTCCAATGTATTGGCGCTGTGGTGGACGTTGAGTTCCCACGCGATCACATGCCCCGCATTTACGATGCGCTCAAGCTCGAAGGCTCTGCGCTCACGTTGGAAGTGCAACAGCAGTTGGGTGATGGCATTGTGCGCACGATTGCATTGGGCAGCTCGGACGGTTTGCGCCGTGGCCTGATGGTGACCAACACCGGTGCAGCCATCACCGTGCCCGTGGGCAAAGCCACTTTGGGCCGCATCATGGATGTGTTGGGTTCGCCCATCGACGAGCGCGGCCCGGTTGACCAAACCCAAACCGCCTCCATCCACCGCAAAGCCCCGGCTTACGACGAACTCAGCCCTTCACAAGAACTGCTGGAAACCGGCATCAAGGTGATTGACTTGGTGTGCCCCTTCGCCAAAGGCGGTAAGGTCGGCTTGTTCGGTGGTGCCGGTGTGGGTGAACGTACCCGTGAAGGCAATGACTTCTATCACGAGATGGCCGACTCTGGCGTGGTGAACCTCGAGCACTTGGAAGAATCCAAAGTGGCCATGGTGTACGGTCAGATGAACGAGCCTCCCA
>CANGZG010000054.1 GCA_947458415.1 Comamonadaceae bacterium
ATTTGGTTGATTTTGATCAGGATGGAGTTGGCCACGCCTTTGTCGATGCCCTCTTGCAGAATTTTGGTGTTGGTGACAAACAAGTCGTCGCCGACCAATTGCACTTTTTTCCCCATGCGGTCGGTCAGGTGTTTCCAGCCGTCCCAATCGCCTTCGGCCATGCCGTCTTCGATGCTGATGATCGGGTACTTGTCAGCCCAGGTCGAGAGCATGTCAGTCCATTGCGCGGCATCCAGCACCAAGCCTTCGCCTTTGAGGTGGTATTTGCCATCCACATAAAACTCGCTGGCGGCACAGTCCAGTCCAAGCATGATTTGCTCGCCGGCGGTGAAACCGGCTTTGTCGATGGCTTCCAAAATCATTTGGATGGCTGCTTCATGACCGGGCACATTGGGCGCGAAGCCGCCTTCGTCTCCCACGGCCGTGCTCATGCCTTTGTCGCCCATGATTTTTTTCAGCGCGTGAAAAACCTCTGCACCGTAACGCACCGCTTCACGAAAGGTGGGCGCGCCGACGGGGATGATCATCAGCTCTTGCAAGTCGAGGTTGTTGTTGGCATGAGCGCCGCCGTTGATGACATTCATCATTGGGACAGGCAACTGCATGCGGCCCATGCCACCGAAGTAACGGTACAAGGGCAAACCCGCTTCTTCGGCCGCTGCGCGGGCAACCGCCATGGACACCGCCAAAATGGCATTGGCACCGATGCGCGCTTTGTTGTCGGTGCGGTCAAGTTCGATCAGCGTGTGGTCTAAAAAAGCCTGCTCGGAAGCGTCCAAGCCAATCACGGCTTGCGTGATGTCGTGGTTGATGTGTTCTACGGCGGTCAACACACCTTTGCCACCGTAGCGGTTGGGGTCGCCGTCACGCAATTCAATGGCTTCACGGCTGCCGGTGGATGCGCCTGAAGGCACCGCAGCGCGGCCCATGACCCCGCTTTCCAGCAACACATCGCACTCGACGGTCGGGTTGCCCCGGCTGTCCAGAATTTCACGACCGACGATATCAACTATGGCACTCATTTTCTAACTTTCTTCAAGAAAAACACGCAGACCTCTGCGGTCTGCAAGGAACAAGGTATCAGGCGAAAAAATGGTTTTCCAGCCAAGGCTGGCTTTTGGCGGCTTGGTCCAGCGCCTGAAGGGTTTGCAGCAACGCTTTCATGTGCTTGAGAGGCACCGCATTCGGCCCGTCGCTTTTGGCGTTGGCCGGGTCTGGATGGGTTTCCATGAACAAGCCCGCCACACCGACTGCCACAGCGGCACGCGCCAAAACCGGCACCATTTCGCGCACACCGCCACTGCTGGTGCCGTTGCCGCCGGGCAGTTGAACAGAGTGGGTGGCGTCAAACACCACAGGGGCCTGGGTTTCACGCATGATGGCCAAGCTGCGCATGTCGCTGACCAAGTTGTTGTAGCCAAAGCTGGCACCGCGTTCGCAGGCCATGAAACGGTCTTCGCTCAAGCCAGCCGCACGCGCGGCGCTGCGGGCTTTGTCGATCACGTTTTTCATGTCGTGGGGCGCCAGAAACTGGCCTTTTTTGATGTTCACTGGCAGGCCGGACTGCGCCACGGCCGAAATGAAATCGGTTTGGCGACACAAAAAAGCCGGGGTTTGCAACACATCGACCACCGCGCTGACTTGGGCGATCTGGTCTTCGCTGTGGATGTCGGTCAACACGGGAATGTGCAACTCGCGTTTGATCTTCGCAAGTATGTCCAGACCTTTGTCGATGCCCGGTCCGCGAAAACTGCTGCCACTGGAACGGTTGGCTTTGTCGAAACTGCTTTTGAAAATGAACGGGATGCCCAGCGCCGATGTGATGTCTTTGAGCGTGCCTGCGGTGTCCATTTGCAATTGCTCAGACTCGATGACGCACGGGCCAGCGATCAAAAAAAACGGGTGTTCAAGGCCGACTTCAAAGCCGCATAACTTCATGCCACCACCTTGAGCTTTTTGCGCTCGGACTGGTAGGCGTGAGCCGCATGGACAAAGGCATTGAACAACGGATGACCGTCCCATGGGGTGGACTTGAATTCAGGGTGGAATTGCACGCCCATGAACCAAGGGTGAACACTTTGTGGGAGCTCGATGATTTCGGTCAGATGTTCTTGCTGGGTGAGTGCGGAGATGACCAAGCCGGCTTGCCGCAAAGTGTCCAAGTAATTGACGTTGGCTTCGTAGCGGTGACGGTGGCGTTCGGTGACCAGATCGCCATAAATTTCATGCGCCAACGTGCCTTTGGAAACGTTGGAGGTTTGCGCGCCCAAACGCATGGTGCCGCCCAAGTCAGATTTGGCATCGCGTTGCTTGATGCTGCCGTCAGCGTCTTTCCATTCAGTGATCAAGGCGATGACAGGGTGTGGGCAATCGGGTTCGAATTCGGTGCTGTTGGCGTCTGTCAAGCCAGCCACATGGCGCGCGTATTCGATGGTGGCGATTTGCATGCCCAAACAAATGCCAAGGTAAGGCACTTGGTGTTCACGCGCATAGCGGGCTGCGCAGATCTTGCCTTCGATACCGCGCTTGCCGAAGCCACCGGGTACCAAAATCGCATCAAACCGCGACAGCTGGCTGGTGTTGTCGGCTGTCAATGTTTCGGAATCGATGTATTCGATGTGCACCCTGGCGTGGTTGCGGATACCGGCGTGCCTGAGTGCTTCGTTGAGCGATTTGTAGCTGTCTGACAAGTCGACGTATTTGCCGACCATGGCGATTTGCAATTCAAATTGCGGATGCTCTACCGCGTGCACCAAATCGTCCCAGCGCTTGAGGCTGGCGGGTGGTGTGTTGAGTTTGAGTTTTTCGCAAATCAATGCATCCAAGCCTTGCTCGTGCAACATGCGCGGCACTTTGTAAATGGTGTCCACATCCCACATGGAGATGACACCCCACTCGGCGACATTCGAGAACAAGGAAATTTTTGAGCGCTCTTCTTGCGGTATGGGGCGGTCAGCACGGCACAGCAAAGCATCGGCTTGGATACCGATTTCACGCAGTTTTTGCGCGGTGTGTTGAGTGGGTTTGGTTTTGAGTTCCCCTGCCGCAGCGATCCAAGGCACATAACTCAGGTGGACAAACGCTGCGTTGTGTGGCCCCATGCGCAGGCTCATTTGACGAACGGCTTCAAGGAATGGCAAGGACTCAATGTCGCCCACGGTGCCGCCCACTTCGACAATGGCGACATCGACCGCATCCGGTGTGCCCAGGCCAGCGCCGCGTTTGATGAAGTCTTGAATTTCGTTGGTGATGTGTGGAATGACCTGAACCGTCGTTCCCAAATAGTCACCGCGACGTTCTTTTTCCAGCACGCTTTTGTAAATTTGGCCAGTGGTGAAATTGTTGGTGCGCCGCATGCGCGTGTTGATGAAGCGTTCGTAATGGCCCAAATCGAGATCGGTTTCAGCGCCGTCTTCGGTGACAAATACCTCGCCGTGTTCGAACGGGGACATGGTGCCCGGGTCGACGTTGATGTAAGGGTCTAGTTTGATGAGGGTGACTTTGAGGCCCCGCGATTCGAGAATCGCGGCAAGAGAGGCAGCGGCGATTCCCTTGCCCAGGGAGGACACCACACCGCCGGTGACGAACACAAATTTGGTCATGTCGGGTTGGGAGGGCCGGGCTCCCCAGAGGTGGTAATTCCAAATTATAGGCGCTCTGCTACATTGCGCCCCATGAGTGAACTCCTCGATAAACACATTGTACTGGGACTCAGCGGTGGCGTTGCCTGTTACAAGGCTGCTGAATTGTGCCGTGCATTGGTCAAACAAGGTGCAACTGTTCAAGTGGTGATGACCGAGGCCGCCGCCCAGTTCATCACGCCAGTGACCATGCAAGCCTTGAGCAATCGTCCCGTGTTTGTGTCGCAATGGGATGCCAGAGAGCCCAACAACATGGCGCACATCAACCTCACTCGCGAAGCCGATGCCATGTTGGTGGCGCCCGCGAGTGCAGATTTCATGGCCAAACTGTTGCATGGGCGGGCTGACGATTTGCTCAGCCTGATGTGCTTGGCCAGACCCATCGACAAAGTGCCGTTGCTGTTGGCACCCGCCATGAACCGAGAGATGTGGTCGCATCCCGCCACACAACGCAACATGTCCCAATTGCGTGCCGATGGCGCCCACGTGCTTGGCGTGGGGCAAGGCGTACAAGCGTGTGGTGAAACCGGCGATGGCCGCATGCTTGAGCCAGATGAACTGTTGCAAGAAGTGGTGAAGTTGTTTCAGCCCAAAGTCTTGCAAGGAAAAAACGTCTTGGTGTCTGCGGGCCCCACTTTTGAAGCCATCGACCCGGTCAGAGGCATCACCAATTTGTCCAGCGGAAAAATGGGTTTTGCGCTGGCGCATGCCGCCCACCAAGCCGGGGCGAACGTGACCTTGGTGGCCGGCCCCGTCGCGCTGACAACGCCTCATGGTGTGCAACGTTGGGATGTGCGTTCTGCTTTGGAAATGCACGCAGCGGTGATGTCGCATGCTGATGGGGCCGATGTGTTCATCGCCACGGCAGCCGTGGCAGATTGGCGACCCGCTCAAGTGGCGACTGAAAAAATCAAAAAAGCGGCCTCAGGCCACATGCCTGCCATCGATTGGGCTGAAAACCCAGACATCTTGGCCCAAGTGGCGTCTTCTGCCAGGGCGCAAAACGGTCAATTGTTTTGCGTGGGTTTTGCTGCCGAGAGCCACGACTTGGCTGCACATGCCCAAGCGAAGCGACAACGCAAACAGCTTCCTTTGTTGGTGGGCAACATTGGCGCCAACACCTTTGGGTCGGACGACAACACCTTGATGCTGGTGGATGAATTCAGTGTGATTGAATGGCCCAAAGATACCAAATTGAGATTGGCACGCAAGCTGGTGGCAGAGATCGCTGCCCGGCTGTCTTCGTTCAGGAAAACCGCATGAAATTGGATGTCAAGTTGTTGGATGCGCGTTTGCGCGACATGATGCCCGCTTACGCCACCCCGGGCAGCGCGGGTTTGGATTTGCGCGCTTGTTTGGAGGCGCCATTGACCTTGCAACCCAACGCATGGCAGCTCGTGCCCACCGGGATGGCCATCCACTTGAAAGACCCTGCATATGCCGCGTTGATATTGCCACGCTCAGGGCTGGGCCACAAGCACGGCATCGTGCTGGGCAATTTGGTGGGATTGATTGACAGCGATTACCAAGGGCAGTTGATGGTCAGCGCTTGGAACCGCAGCGAGGTGGCGTTCACCATCGAACCGATGGAACGGATTGCGCAGTTGGTGATCGTGCCCGTGTTGCAGGCCGAATTTCAAGTGGTCGATGAATTTGCCCAAGCCAGCGAACGCGGCGAGGGCGGTTACGGCTCGACGGGCAAGCGCTGATCAATGCAGCAAATCGCTGCCGGGTGAGGGCGGCAGGCTGAAAAAACCTGAACCACAGGTGCCATGTTTTTTTTCTTCGCTGGTGGCCAGTCGCACCCCGGTGATCGTCAGCGAAATTCGCAATGCCATGCCCGCCAATGGATGGTTGCCGTCAATCACCACATGTTCCGGGTAAATGTCGGTGATGGTGTAGATCACCTCTTTGGGTGCTTCAGGGCTGCAACCGGCGGGCAGTGCATGGCCCTCGATGGTCATGCCTTCTTCAATTTCAGCAGGAAACAAGGTGCGCAGCTCGAGAAAAACCAGCAGTTCATCGAAATCCCCAAACGCTTCTTCGGGTTCTAAATGCAAGTCCAGCCGGTCGCCGATGGCGTGATCTTGCAAAGCGTGTTGGATTTTTTCCAGTAAGTCATGGCCGCCCAGGTAAAACTCGACGGGGTCGTCCAATTCGTCGAGCACTTCGCCTTGGGCATCTTTCAGTACCCAAGTGAGGGCAACAACGCTGTCTGTGGTGATGTTCATGCGGCAGAATTGTCGCAGTTTGGAGATGCGCATGAAAAACCCCGATTTGCCCGATGTGCTCGCGGGCATCAGCCCGCATGTGTTCATGCGGGATTACTGGCAAAAAAAACCATTGCTGATCCGCCAAGCCATCCCGCAAATGCAGCCTTTGATCACGCGACGAGAGTTGTTTGAGTTGGCGGCGCTGCAAGATGTGGAGTCGCGTTTGGTGTTGGGAGACGGCGTCAAACAACCATGGCAAATGCGTCGCGGTCCGTTCAAGACCAGACATTTGCCAGCCTTGAAGCAACCCCATTGGACTTTGCTGGTGCAAGGTGTCGATTTGCACCACGATGCTTTGGCTGAACTGCGTGGGCGTTTTCGCTTCATTCCCGATGCGCGCTTAGACGATGTCATGGTCAGTTACGCCAGTGACGGCGGCGGGGTGGGGCCGCACTTTGACAGCTATGACGTGTTTTTGTTACAGGCACAGGGACAACGGCGATGGCGCATCGGGTCGCAAAAAAAATTGCCATTGCGAGAGGATGTGCCTCTGAAAATACTCGCGCATTTCAAACCCACGCAAACCTTGTTGCTTGAACCCGGTGACATGCTTTATTTGCCGCCGCACTTTGCCCACGAGGGGGTGGCTGTGGGTGAATGCATGACCTATTCCATTGGCTTCAAAGCCGAAACCGATCACACGATGGGCGCTGTGCTCATGGGGCGTTTGGCTGACACCGAGCTGCCAGGTGCTGCGCTCAGTTACCAAGACCCCGATCAATTGCCCACCACGCAACCCGCCCAAATTCCTGCGGCCCTGCAAGCCTTCGCTCGCCACAGTGTGATGCAAATGACGCAACGCGACGCAGACATTCGTTGCGCCTTGGGCGAATGGTTGAGCGAACCCAAATCACAAGTGTGGTTTGACAGCCAACCGCGACCTCGACAGTTAAAGGGCGTGTGCTTGGACCGAAAAACCCAAATGCTCTATGACCAGGACTTTGTGTTTGTCAATGGTGAGAGTTGGCGCTGCAAAGGAAAGGACGGTCGTTTGTTGCGTCAATTGGCGGATCAACGGTATTTGTCTGCCGCAGATGTGCAAACAGCCTCTGTCCATGTGCGGGATGCCCTGCTGGACTGGTGGGAGGCCGGATGGTTGAATTCCCTTCCGGCGAAAAAGGGTAAACAATGAGCCACTCGGGAAATCACCTATAATCAGCGGCTGAGTTGAAGGAATTGAGTCCATCGGCTCGGTCACATGTTTGAATTCATTCTGGCATTTGGCATCCCTTAAAACGTTTTTGTCTCTATTAAAGGAAATACTCCCATGAAAAAATCACTCCTCTTGGCAACGTTGTTGGCCGCCGCCTTGGTCGCTTGTGGCAAAAAAGAAGCACCCGCACCTGCTGCTGAAGCCCCTGCTGCTGCACCTGCCGCACCTGCTGCTGACGCTGCTGCACCTGCCGCACCTGCTGCTGCCCCTGCCGCTGCACCTGCTGAAGAGAAGAAGTAATTTTTTCTGCTTCCAAAAAAATGCCACCTTCGGGTGGCTTTTTTTTGCCTGCCACAAAGGTGAAGCAGTCAATCGTTCATCAGTGGGTCAATGAACCGAATGCCAAGGCGTGCCGGTGACCGGGTCTGCCACCGGGATATCCGACGCCATGCAGCCTGTGGCTTTCGCCAAGAGGTCTTGCGCCAATTCAGGCCGGTTGTTTCGCTCGCTCAAATGTGCAGCCACGATCAGATTCAATTGCGGGTGCACCAGTGCTTTGGCCAAGTCCGCAGATTCTTCGTTCGACAAATGCCCTTGCGGGCCCGCAATGCGTTTTTTCAAAAATGGCGGGTAAGCTGAATTTGCCAACAACTCACGGTCATGGTTGCATTCGAGCAACAGCGCATGGCAGTGTTGCAAGGCTTGCACCACATGCGCGCTGCCGTGCCCCAAGTCGGTCAATATGCCCAGATGGTGCGCACCATCGCTGCATCGCAACTGCAAAGGCTCGCGGGCATCATGCGGCACGGTGAAAGGCTTGATCTCTAGGCAGCCGAGTTCAAACGGCTGGTTGTCGCTGGCCAACTGGCATTGCGCATCTGACAAGCCCCAATCAAACAATTGACTCGCCAGAGCGGTTCCACGGCTCATCCAAACCGGTTTGCCGGTGCGCAACGCAAAGGATTTGGCATGCCCGATGTGGTCGGCGTGTTCATGGGTGATGAACACAGCGTCAATGTCGTCTATGGACAAATCAGCCACCAACAGTCGGCGGGTCAGTTCACGCACACTCAGACCACAGTCGACCAACAGACGCGAGACTTGCAACCCACACGTGGCTTCGATCAGGGTGGCATTGCCAGCGCTGCCGCTGCCTAAGTTTTTAAAACGAAGCACAAATCATTGCAATTCGTTGACCAGCAATTGGGCGATTTTCTTCGCGGTCTCAGAGCCATCCGGTTTGCCTGACGAATTCAAAATCAAAATGGTCGATTGCTGTTCTTGGGTACTGTCAATTTTGATGCGAAATTGCTGTGGCTCTTTCACCGGCGTGGATTTGCTGAAAATGCGGCTGAAAAAGCCCGGTTCACCATCCGCATTGACTTCGACATAACGCACAAAATACACACCCAGTTTGCGGTCTCGGTCTTCCACGGTGAAGCCGTTGCGGTCCAGTGTCAAACCCACACGACGCCAAGTGATGTCAAAGCCTTGGTCAAAAGACACCGCAGGTTTGCCGTCAATGTTGATCAGACTGCTGGCACTGCTTTTCGACGCCACGCTGGCTTCAGCGACTTTGTCGCTGCCGGCAGAGCTGGGGTCGAGCTTGATCATCAAGCGGCGTAAAAATTCTTTTTCAAGTTCAGGGTCGCTGGGACGTGGTTGCCACACGGTTTTGCGTGCCATGCTGTCTGCATACACTTCGATCAGGCCACGGTGGGAAATGTAAATCTCTGTTTTGTTGTCGGCCGTGCGTTCCAAGCTGATGCGAAACTTGTCACGCTCGCCAGTAGAGTAAAGCGAGTCTATGACTTTGCCAATGCTTCGGCGAATGAAATCTTGGGGCAGTTTGGCCCTGTTTTCTGCCCAGTCGGTTTCCATCAAACCCAGTTTTTGCTCATCACGTGCAAGCGTGAAACCAGACTCTGTCCAAAAGGTTTTGACCAATGGCCACAACACGTCCGGTGATCTGCCAACTTCGAGCCAGATTTGTCCACCGCTTCTTTTGATTTGCAAATCTGCAATTTTCAGGGGGCTGGTGGTGTCGGGGTCGACCGTGGCAGTTTCACCGCTGATGGATTTTGCACTGATGCTGCTGTTAGGCAACTCGTAACGTTTGTTGCGCGACATTTTGGTGAGGTCGGGTGGCACTTCTAGGGGGGCCGCATTTTTTTCTTCGCCTTCAGACTTGTAATTCAGCTTGTCGTTTTCGAGTACCGAACCGCATGCGGCCAAACAAAGGACAAGTGCGATCAGACTGCTTGACCGTAAAGAAGGAATCGCTAAGGGCAACATGTCGTCAATCCTAAAAAGGGAATTCAAATCAAACCGCAAGCACGCATCGCAGCTTCAAGGGCGGGTTGGTGCGAGGCAGACAATGGTGTCATGGGTAACCGCATGGTGCCGCCACACAAGCCCATGCGGGCCACGGCCCATTTCACGGGTATGGGGTTGGCTTCAGTGAACATGTGCTTGTGTAAATTCAGCAAAGCGTTTTGGATCGCCATGGCTTCGTGGGCTTTGCCAGCGATGGCAGCCACACAGAGTTCGTGCATCAGTTTCGGTGCGACATTGGCGGTCACGCTGACATTGCCTTGGCCGCCGCACAACATCAAAGCCACGGCCGTGCCGTCGTCGCCTGAATACACCGCGAAACCTTCGGGCGCATCATGGATCAGCCATTGGGCACGCTCAAGGTTGCCGGTGGCTTCTTTGATGCCAATGATGCCGTCAACCTGTGACAGTCGAATGACGGTGTCGTGTTGAAGATCAGCCACGGTGCGACCGGGCACGTTGTAGAGCACCATGGGCAAATCGACAGCTTCTGCGATGGTGCGAAAGTGTTGGTATTGGCCTTCTTGTGTCGGCTTGTTGTAGTAGGGCACGACTTGCAATTGGCAATCGGCTCCCACCTGTTTGGCAAAACGCGCGAGTTCGATGGCTTCGGCGGTGGAATTGGCACCGCAACCCGCCATGATGGGCACTCGGCCTGCAGATTGTTCGACAGACACGCGAATGATTTCGCAATGCTCTTCAACGGTGACAGTGGGGGACTCGCCGGTGGTTCCCACCACGCCGATACAGTCAGTGCCTTGGCTGATGTGCCAATCAATCAGTTGTCTGAGGTGTGGGTAATCGATGCTTCCATCGTCGAGCATCGGGGTGACCAAGGCCACGATACTGCCTGTGATAGGTGCCATGGAATTCAGTGGGTTCGTGACAAAAGAAGCATTCTAGCTTTAGGCATGCCACGGCTCGGGCCTCGCCTCCGAATCAGTGACGCAGTGAATAACGATGTGGCGGCGAGGCCGGGCTGGGTTCACTCACAGCCACAATGCGTTGCACAAAACGGTCTGGTTTTGCGGCAAAGCCATCTTCATATGCAATCACGCGCAAGCCCTTGCAAAGGCTCAGCAATTCACCCGGTTCGAGCAAGAAAGCGGGGTTCGAAGGTTTGCCGACCGTTTCGTTTCCGCGTGCAAAGGTTTCGTAAATGAGCACGCCACCCGCGGCCAAGCTGTTGAGCAAATCGGGCCAAAGCGCGCGCCACAGGTAGTTGGTCACCACCATGCCTTGAAACTGACGGCCTGCCAAGGGCCAAGCTTGGTTTTCCAAGTCGGCTTGCATGACCTCGCCATGTGCTTGGGCAGATTGCAGTGCGATGGGGTCGCGGTCCACGCCCAAACACGCAAAACCTTGTTGAGCCAGCCACGCCATGTGTCGCCCGTGTCCGCAGGCTAAATCAAGTACCTTGCCTTGCTGGGGGATCAAGTGCGCCCAACGCATGACCCAAGCCGACGCATCGGCTGTGCTGTGCAAAACGCCACTCATGGGTGCGGTCGAAAATCTGCTTTGACCGCCGCCATCGCCATGCGGTCTACCAAGCTGGGAACCCAAAGTTTGAGCCATCGGCCCATCTTGCCTTTGGCGGTCATGACCACTTCTCTGCGCCGTCTGACCATGGTGTAGATGATGAGCCTGGCGCATTCTTGCGTCGACATGGCGTTGTCTTCGTGCAAACCACTGACCCCGGCGATCTCGCCGTGTTCGTTCCAGCCGTGCGTGCGAATGTCAGTGCTCACCACGCCAGGGTAAGCAACCGTCACGCTCACGCCACTGTCTTTGAGTTCGCTGCGCAAGGCTTCAAAGAACCCCGTCATCGCGAACTTGCTGGCGCAATAAGCCGTGCGCCCGGGCACACCAACCAGCCCCGCCAATGACGACACGGCCACGATGCGACCGTGGCTGGCTTTCAAGTACGGCAATGCGGCATGGGTGCAGTAAACGCTGCCCCACAGGTTCACGCGCATGAGTTGTTCATACCAGCCCAGTTTGTCTGCGGGGACATCCTCGAGCAACGCGTGCGCGGAAATACCCGCGTTGTTGATCAGGATGTCCAAGCTGCCACATTCACGCACCGTGGTTTCAATCAAGTGAATGCATTGGTTGGCATCGGTCACGTCAGTGGGCATGATGAGCGTTCGTGCGCCAAGGGCATTGCATTCGGCCGCCACCGATTGCAATTTGTTGGCATTGCGCGCCGCCAGCACAAGCATGGCTTGCAAGCCATGACGCCTGGCCAGTTGCCTGGCCATTTCCGCGCCTATGCCGTCAGACGCGCCGGTGATGATGATGTTTGGCATGTCAGACACACCCCCAGAACAAATCAGACAACGGGACCACAAACCCCGGTTGGCGATAAAGCCAGAAAACGCCCGCCAGCACCGCAACCATGGCCAAGGCCAATAAGCCCTGAACTGGAAGCCATCGTTGCCATTTCATCATGCGACCACCGTTCGGCGCAAGATGGGTTGTTCACGCACCGGCAGATTGATCAAGGCGGCGAACACGCTCAAGCCAATGCACAAATACCAAACCAAGTCATAGCTGCCGGTGCGGTCATACACCCAACCGCCCAACCAGACGCCCAGGTAGCTGCCGAACTGGTGGCTCATGAACACAAAACCGCTCAACATGGACAAATGCGAGATGCCAAATATTTGGGCAATCACCGCATTGGTGACAGGCACCGTAGACAACCACAGCAACCCCATCGCAGCCGCAAACAGGTACACCGTGGTGGGTGTGATGGGCATGCTGATGAACAGGCTGATGAACACACCCCGCGCCACGTAAATCGCGGTGAGGATCAAATTTTTGGGCAAATGTTGGCCCAAGTAGCCTGCGGTATAGGTGCCAAAGATGTTGAACAAACCAATCAGGGCCAATGCCGTGCCTGCGACTTGCGGGTCCAGTCCTTGGTCTTTCAAGTAGCTCGGCATGTGCACCCCGATGAACACCACTTGAAAACCACACACAAAATAACCCGCCATCAACAACTGAAAACTGCGGTATCCAAACGCCTCGCGCAAGGCTTGCAAAATGCTTTGTTGCCTCACAGGGGCTTGGCCATCGGCAAACGCCGGTTCACGCAAGCCCCACAGCAAGGGCATGACCACGATCAACGCCGTGGCCAACACCACCAAGGCTTGGTGCCAGCCGATCTGCTGAATCAAATAAGAAGAGGTGGGCACCAACAAAAACTGACCAAATGAACCTGCAGACGACACCACGCCCATGGCCCAAGAGCGTTTTTCAGCGGGGATGTTGCGTCCGATGATGCCAAACACAATGGCAAATGTGGTGCCCGCTTGCGCCGCGCCGACCATCACGCCGGCGGTCAATGCCAACCAAACCGGTGAGGTCGCGTGCGCCATGCCCCACAAGCCAACGGCATAAAGCAAGGCACTCACCACCATCACGCGGAATGCGCCAAAGCGATCGGCCAACATGCCCGAGAAAATGCCAAACAACCCCCAGCAAATGTTTTGGATGCCGATGGCGGTGGCGAAATCCTCGCGTCCCCAGCCCATTTCCTGCGTCATGGGCTGCAACCACAGACCAAAACCGTGGCGTATCCCCATGGCCAGTGAGACGATGGCGGCGCCGCAAATCAGCACCTGCCACAGGGGAAGCGTTTTGTGAGGGTTGTTCATCCGAACAACTGTAACGATTTTGCGAAGCCGAGGCCTTGGCGACGGTTTGAAGAGTGCCTACTGTGCATTTATCCAGTGTGGGTTTGGCGCCCTGTCTACAATCGCGCCCCATGGCAAGCAAACAATCCGAATACTCAGAAGGGTCGATACGGGTTCTCAAAGGACTCGAGCCGGTCAAGCAACGGCCCGGCATGTACACCCGCACCGACAACCCCTTGCACATCATCCAAGAGGTGATTGACAACGCGGCCGACGAAGCCTTGGCTGGCTTTGGCAAAAAAATCTCCGTCACCTTGTTTGCTGATGGCTCCATCGGCATTGATGACGACGGACGAGGCATTCCGTTTGGCATGCACCCTGAAGAAAAAGCCCCGGTCATTGAACTGGTGTTCACGCGGCTACACGCCGGCGGCAAGTTTGACAAAGGCAGTGGCGGCGCTTACAGCTTTTCCGGTGGTCTGCACGGCGTAGGGGTGAGCGTGACCAATGCGCTGGCCAAGCGCATGGAGGTCACGTCCTACCGCGAAGGGCAAGTCGCGCACTTGGTGTTCCAAGCCGGCGACGTGGTTGAAAAACTCAAGCTGCGCAAAGCGGCTGAGGGTGACAGAAAACAAGGCACGTTGGTGCGTGTGTGGCCCGACGCCAAGTACTTCGAATCCTCAACCTTGCCCTTGAATGAGTTGATCCATTTGTTGCGCAGCAAGGCGGTGTTGATGCCCGGGGTCAGCGTCACGCTGGTGCAAGAAAAAGCCAAGGACACCCAAACCTGGTTGTACAAAGGGGGCTTGCGAGACTACCTGATGCAGACCTTGCACGCAGACCCGTTCATTCCTTTGTTTGATGGCGAAGGTTTTGCTGACGGCGGGCATGAGAGTTTTGCCGAAGGCGAGGGCGCGCAATGGTGTTTGGCCTTCACCGAAGACGGTGCGCCGGTGCGCGAAAGCTATGTCAA
>CANGZG010000055.1 GCA_947458415.1 Comamonadaceae bacterium
CGATCGTGCAGGACGCGCTGGAGCGTAAGTTGTATGTGATTCGCAAGACCGCCAGCGCCGCCATCCAGCACCTCAACCTCAAGCACAGCAAGGAATACTACGTCCCGAGCATGTCCAGCCGCACGGTGATTTACAAAGGCTTGCTGCTGGCCGACCAGGTAGGCACGTATTTCTACGATCTGCAGGACGTGCGCTGCGTGTCTGCACTGGGCCTGGTGCACCAGCGTTTTTCTACCAACACTTTCCCCGAGTGGCCGCTGGCCCACCCCTACCGCTATGTGGCGCACAACGGCGAGATCAACACCGTCAAAGGCAATTACAACTGGATGAAAGCGCGCGAAGGTGTGATGTCTTCCGCGGTGCTCGGCGCCGATCTGAAAAAACTCTATCCCATCAGTTTCGCCGACCAATCCGACACCGCCACGTTTGACAATTGCTTGGAACTGTTGACCATGGCCGGTTACCCGATCAGCCAAGCCATGATGATGATGATCCCAGAGCCTTGGGAAAACCACAGCACCATGGACCCGCGTCGCCGCGCGTTTTACGAATACCACGCCGCCATGATGGAACCTTGGGATGGCCCTGCATCCATTGTGTTCACCGATGGCCGCCAAATCGGTGCCACCTTGGACCGCAATGGCTTGCGTCCCTCGCGCTATTGCATCACCGATGACGATTTGGTGATCATGGGCTCCGAGTCCGGCGTGTTGCCTGTGCCCGAGAGCAAAATCATTCGCAAATGGCGTTTGCAGCCCGGCAAGATGTTTTTGATCGACCTGGAACAAGGCCGCATGATCAACGACGAAGAACTCAAAGCCGGATTGGCCAACCACAAGCCGTACAAACAATGGATCGAAAATTTGCGCGTTCGTTTGGACGATGTGGAAGAGCACCCTGTGGGCCAGCCAGAGGCCTCCAGCCTGTCATTGCTTGACCGACAGCAAGCGTTTGGTTACACCCAAGAAGACTTCAAATTTTTGATGGCGCCCATGGCCGCCAACGGCGAAGAAGCGCTGGGCTCAATGGGCAACGACAGCCCGTTGGCGGTGTTGTCTAACAAAAACAAAACGCTCTACAACTATTTCAAGCAGTTGTTTGCGCAAGTGACGAACCCGCCGATCGACCCGATCCGCGAAGCCATCGTCATGTCATTGGTCAGCTTTGTCGGACCCAAGCCAAATTTGCTCGACATCAATCAGGTGAACCCACCGATGCGTTTGGAAGTCAGTCAGCCTGTGCTGGATTTTCAAGACATGGCCAAGTTGCGCCACATCGAAACCATGACCCATGGCAAATTCAAGAGCGCCACGTTGGACATCACTTACCCGTTGAGTTGGGGTCACGAAGGGGTCGAAGCCAAACTCGCATCCCTGTGCGCCCAAGCGGTTGACCAAATACGCAGCGGACACAACATCCTCATCATCAGTGACCGAGCCTTGTCAGCCACGCAAGTGGCCATTCCCGCGTTGTTGGCCTTGTCCGCGATTCACCAGCATTTGGTGCGCGAAGGCATGCGAACCAGTGCCGGTTTGGTGGTCGAGACCGGCAGTGCGCGTGAGGTACACCATTTCGCCGTGCTCGCCGGTTATGGCGCCGAGGCGGTGCATCCTTACTTGGCGATGGAGTCTTTGGCGCAGATGCACCAAAGCTTGCCCGGCGATTTGTCGGCTGACAAAGCCATCTACAACTATGTCAAAGCGATTGGCAAGGGTTTGTCCAAAATCATGTCCAAAATGGGCGTGTCCACCTACATGTCTTATTGCGGCGCGCAGTTGTTCGAAGCCATCGGCATCAACAGCGAGACCGTTGACAAATATTTCACCGGCACGCCTTCGCGTGTCCAAGGCATTGGCATTTTTGAAATTGCCGAGGAAGCCATCCGCATGCATGCCAGCGCGTTCAGCAATGACCCGGTGCTGGCCAACATGCTGGACACCGGTGGCGAATACGCATGGCGTACCCGTGGCGAAGACCACATGTGGACACCAGACGCGATTGCCAAATTGCAGCACAGCACGCGCGCCAACAACTGGACCACCTACAAAGAATATGCCCAACTCATCAACGACCAAAGCCGTCGTCACATGACCTTGCGCGGCTTGTTCGAGTTCAAGATTGAACCGAGCAAAGCCATTCCTTTGGACCAAGTCGAACCCGCTTCCGAAATCGTCAAACGTTTTGCCACGGGCGCGATGTCTTTGGGTTCGATCAGCACCGAAGCGCACGCCACCTTGGCCGTGGCGATGAACCGCATCGGCGGCAAAAGCAACACTGGCGAAGGCGGTGAAGACCCGGCGCGTTACCGCAACGAACTCAAAGGCATTCCGATCAAACAAGGCGAATCGCTCAAGAGCGTGATTGGGGACAAGCAAGTCGAGGTCGACATGCCCTTGATGGCGGGCGACTCGCTGCGCTCGAAGATCAAACAAGTGGCTTCCGGTCGTTTCGGTGTGACCGCCGAGTACCTGAGCAGCGCTGACCAAATTCAGATCAAGATGGCGCAAGGGGCCAAGCCCGGTGAAGGTGGTCAATTGCCTGGCGGCAAGGTGTCCGAGTACATCGGGTTCTTGCGTTATTCGGTGCCGGGCGTGGGTTTGATTTCACCGCCACCCCACCACGACATCTACTCCATCGAAGATTTGGCACAACTGATTCACGATTTGAAAAATGTCGCGCCGCATGCCGATGTCAGCGTGAAGTTGGTGTCAGAAGTGGGTGTGGGCAC
Organism: Comamonadaceae bacterium; assembly: GCA_947458415.1. Classification (GTDB taxonomy): domain Bacteria; phylum Pseudomonadota; class Gammaproteobacteria; order Burkholderiales; family Burkholderiaceae_C; genus Limnohabitans. Next base: position 2,729 of record CANGZG010000055.1, read on the forward strand.
GGTGGCCGCTGGTGTGGCCAAGTGCAAAGCCGACCATGTGGTGATTGCCGGACACGACGGCGGCACCGGCGCCTCACCTTGGTCCTCCATCAAACATGCCGGCAGTCCTTGGGAAATCGGTTTGGCTGAAACCCAGCAAACCTTGGTGCTCAACGGCTTGCGTGGACGCATTCGGGTGCAAACCGATGGCCAAATGAAAACCGGCCGCGATGTCGCGATCGGTGCTTTGCTTGGTGCTGATGAATTCGGTTTTGCCACGGCGCCATTGGTGGTTGAAGGTTGCATCATGATGCGCAAATGCCACTTGAACACCTGCCCGGTGGGCGTGGCCACGCAAGACCCGGTGCTTCGCAAAAAATTTGCAGGCAAACCCGAGCACGTGGTCAATTATTTCTTTTTCATCGCAGAAGAAGTGCGTCACATCATGGCGCAACTGGGCATTGCACGCTTTGATGACATGATTGGCCGCGCTGATTTGCTGGACATGAAAAAAGGGGTCGAGCACTGGAAAGCGCGTGGCTTGGACTTCAGCCGGTTGTTGGCGCAGCCGCCAGTCCCTGTGGGCACACCGCTGTTCCATGTGGCCACGCAAGACCACGGCTTGGAAAAAGCCTTGGACCAAGTGCTGATCGAGAAAAGCCGCGCCGCCATCGACAAGGGCGAGAAAGTGCAGTTCATGGAAGTGGCCCGCAACGTCAACCGCTCGGTCGGGGCGATGTTGTCAGGCGCATTGACACAGGTGCGTCCCGAGGGCTTGCCCGACGACACTTTGCGCATTCAGCTCGAAGGCACGGGTGGCCAATCGTTTGGTGCGTTCTTGGCCAAAGGCATCACGCTGTATTTGATTGGCGACGCCAATGACTACACGGGCAAAGGTTTGTCCGGTGGCCGCGTGGTGGTGCGACCAAGCATCGATTTCCGGGGCGAAGCCACCAGCAACACCATCGTCGGCAACACCGTGCTCTATGGCGCAACCAGCGGCGAAGCGTTTTTCAGCGGTGTGGCCGGTGAACGGTTTGCCGTGCGCTTGTCCGGCGCCACGGCGGTGGTCGAAGGCACGGGCGACCATGGTTGCGAATACATGACCGGCGGCACGGTGGCGGTGCTTGGCGCCACAGGCCGCAACTTCGCGGCTGGCATGAGCGGCGGCATTGCCTATGTGTACGACGAAGACGGTTTGTTTGCCGAGCGTTGCAACACGGCGATGGTGAGTTTAGAGAAAGTGTTGTCAGACAAAGATCAAGCTGACAGCATGTCGCCCGCCTTGTGGCACCGCGGCCAATCTGACGACGCCCAATTGAAAAAGCTGCTGGAAGACCACCACCGCTGGACCGGCTCCAAACGTGCTCGCGCTTTGTTGGACAGTTGGTCAGAGGCCAGGGCCAAGTTTGTCAAGGTCTTCCCCAACGAATACAAACGCGCTTTGAGCGACATGGCAGCCACGGCAGGCGCGACATCCGCCACGCCCGCCAAAGCCAACAAAGCCGCTGTCAAGTCTTAAGCCGAACACACAGGACACATCATGGGAAAAATCACTGGATTCATGGAGTTCGAACGCATTGAAGAGGGTTACAAACCCGTGCCCGAGCGTTTGAAGCATTACAAGGAATTTGTCATTGGCTTGACCACTGACCAAGCCAAAACACAAAGCGCGCGATGCATGGATTGCGGCACGCCGTTTTGCAACAGCGGTTGCCCAGTCAACAACATCATTCCCGATTTCAACGACTTGGTGTTCAACAACGACTGGCAAAACGCGCTCACGGTTTTGCACAGCACCAACAACTTTCCTGAATTCACCGGCCGCATTTGTCCCGCACCCTGCGAGGCCGCTTGCACCTTGAATGTCAATGACGACGCGGTCGGCATCAAGTCCATCGAACACGCGATCATTGACAAAGGCTGGGCTGAGGGCTGGGTCAAACCGCTGCCACCCGCGAAAAAGACAGGCAAAAAAGTGGCCGTCGTGGGCTCGGGCCCCGCTGGCTTGGCTGCCGCTCAACAACTCGCGCGGGTCGGCCATTCGGTCACCGTGTTTGAAAAGAACGACCGCGTCGGCGGTTTGTTGCGCTATGGCATCCCTGATTTCAAAATGGAAAAGTCGCACATTGACCGCCGCGTCGAGCAGATGCAAGCCGAGGGCGTGGTGTTCAAAACCGGTGTGCTGGTCGGCGCATGGCCCAAGGACAGCAAAGTCACCAACTGGGCCAAAGACACGGTCACCGCTGACCAATTGAAAAAAGAATTTGACGCGGTGTTGTTGACCGGTGGTTCAGAGCAATCGCGTGACCTGCCTGTGCCGGGCCGCGACTTGCAGGGCGTGCATTTCGCCATGGAATTTTTGCCGCAGCAAAACAAAGTCAACGCAGGCGACCCTTTGAAAGGCCAACTGCGTGCCGATGGCAAACACGTCATCGTCATCGGTGGGGGCGACACCGGTTCAGATTGCGTGGGCACTTCCAACCGTCACGGCGCTGCCCAAGTGACCCAGTTTGAAGTCATGCCTCAACCGCCCGAGCACGAGGACAAGCCTTTGGTGTGGCCTTATTGGCCGCTGAAACTGCGCACCAGTTCCAGCCACGAAGAGGGTTGTGAACGCGAGTTCGCCATTTCCACCAAAGAATTCATGGGTGAGAACGGCAAGCTCATCGGTTTGAAAACCGTGCATGTCGAAATGAAAGACGGCAAGCTGACAGAAATCCCCGGCACGGAAAAAATCCACCGCGCAGACTTGGTGCTGTTGGCCATGGGCTTTGTCAATCCGGTGGCCACTGTGCTCGATGCATTTGGCATTGACAAAGACGCGCGCGGTAACGCCAAGGCACACACCGAAGAGGGCAGTGGTTACATCACCAATGTGCCCAAGGTGTTTGCCGCGGGTGACATGCGGCGCGGCCAATCGCTGGTGGTCTGGGCCATTCGCGAAGGTCGTCAGGCTGCCCGAACCATCGACCAGTTTTTGATGGGCGAGAGTGAACTGCCGCGTTAACCGGCGGGCTGCTTAGAATGACCGACACATTCACCGGCTTCCGCCTTAAAGTCACATGCCACCCCTTGTCACACCATTGATCCAGCTAGAGGATGTGCATTTCGGTTACGGTGAACGGCCGGTGCTCGAAGGCGTGACCTTGAACATTCCCAAAGGCAAGGTCACCGCGTTGATGGGCGCTTCTGGCGGCGGCAAAACCACCGTGTTGAGACTCATTGGCGGTCAATACCGTGCCAATTCAGGGCGGGTGTGGTTTGACCAGACCGACATCGGCGCTTGCAACCGCGAAGCGCTGTACCAAGCGCGTCGGCGCATGGGCATGTTGTTCCAATTCGGCGCCTTGTTCACCGACATGAGTGTGTTTGACAACGTGGCATTTCCATTGCGTGAACACACGGCATTGCCGCCTGGCATGGTGCGCGACATTGTCTTGATGAAATTACAAGCGGTCGGCTTGCGCGGTGCACGTGATTTGATGCCCAGCCAAATTTCCGGCGGCATGGCCAGGCGCGTGGCCTTGGCCCGGGCCATGGTGTTGGACCCCGAATTGATGATGTATGACGAGCCGTTTGCCGGTCTAGACCCGATTTCCTTGGGCACGGCAGCGCGTCTGATACGGCAACTCAACGACACCTTGGGCTTGACCAGCATCGTGGTCTCGCACGATTTGGAAGAAACTTTTCACATCGCAGACCAGGTGGTGATCTTGGCCAATGGGCGGATTGCCGCCCAAGGCACGCCCGAACAAGTCCGTGCCAGCAGCGACCCGTTGGTGCAGCAGTTTGTGACGGCGGCCCCAGACGGTCCCGTGCGTTTTCATTACCCCGCCACGGATGCCCGTGAAGATTTCGGGCTCACCCACTCGGGGGGACCGCAACCATGACGTCGATGCTCGCTCACATCGGTGCCTGGGTCAGACAGTGGCTGGCCGATGTCGGACACGCCGCCACGCTGTTCATGCGTTTGATTTGGCTGGGGCCATCTTGTTTGCGACGCTTTGGCTTGGTGCGCGACCAAATGCATTTTTTGGGCAACCACTCGTTGGCCATCATTGCAGTGTCGGGGCTGTTTGTTGGTTTTGTGTTGGCTTTGCAGGGCTACAACACCTTGCAGCGATTTGGGTCCGCGTCGGCTCTCGGCTTGTTGGTGGCGCTGAGTTTGGTGCGTGAACTCGGGCCGGTGGTGTCTGCGCTGCTGTTCACCGGCCGTGCTGGCACATCGCTCACCGCCGAGATCGGGTTGATGAAAGCCGGCGAACAACTGAGCGCCATGGAAATGATGGCGATTGATCCGGTGTCTCGCATACTGGCGCCACGGTTTTGGGCGGGCGTGTTGGTCATGCCAATTTTGGGCACGGTGTTCAGCGCGGTAGGTATTGTGGGTGGTTGGTTGGTCGGTGTGGTGATGATTGGCGTGGACGCCGGTTCGTTTTGGGGTCAAATGCAAGAGGGCGTGGATGTCTGGTCGGATGTCGGCAACGGCTTTATCAAAACCGTGGTGTTTGGTCTGACCGTGAGCTTCATTGCCCTGCGACAAGGGTTCGAGGCGCAGGCCACCCCAGAAGGCGTGGCGCGTGCCACCACCCGCACCGTGGTGATGGCCTCGTTGACCGTGCTGGCGCTGGACTTTGTCTTGACCGCACTGATGTTCAAGCTTTGAAAAAGGAACAAGGGAATGCAACGCTCGAATACGGATGTCTGGGTGGGATTGCTGGTGGTGATCGGCGCGGCGGCCTTGTTGTTTTTGGCCATGCAGTCAGCCAATTTGTTGTCCATCAGTTGGCAAAAAACCTACGAGATCAACGCCTTGTTTGACAACATTGGCGGCCTGAAAAAACAAGCGGCAGTGAAAAGCGCAGGCGTGGTGGTGGGGCGGGTGCAAGACATCCGCTTTGATGACAAATCCTTTCAAGCGAATGTTGTGCTGGCCATGGATGTTCGCTACCAGTTTCCCAAGGACAGTTCCTTGAAGATCCTCACCAGTGGTTTATTGGGCGAGCAATACATAGGCATTGAAGCAGGCTCGGACATTGCCAATTTGGCGCCAGGCGACAAAGTGCAATCCACCCAGTCTGCCGTGGTGCTTGAAAACTTGATCAGCCGCTTCCTCTACAACAAAGCTTCGGATGCAGGCAGTGCCCCTGCAGCGGGTAACTGACCATGTCCTTGTCGCGCCGGTGGATGTGTGTCCTGGCCATGCTGGCTTTGCTGACGCAGGCGGCATGCGCGACCCACAAGCCGGCCAACCCGCAAGACCCGTTTGAAGCCGCCAATCGGCGCATCAATGATTTCAACGACAAAGTGGACGAAAGCGTGTTGCGGCCCGTGGCGGTCGGCTACAAGAACAACACGCCAGACTTTGTGCAAAAAGGCGTGAACAATTTTTTTGGCAATTTGAAAGACATCTGGTCCACCTTGAACAATGGCTTACAGGCCAAACCCATGGAGACCGCCGAAACCGGTTTGCGCGTGGCGGTCAACAGCGTGTTTGGCATTTATGGCTTGTTTGACGTGGCCACCATGGTCGGCATCCAACGGCACACTGCCGATTTCGGTCAGACCTTGGGCTATTGGGGCGTGTCCCCCGGACCGTATCTGGTGCTGCCGTTGTTGGGGCCTTCCACCGTGCGCGACACCGCGGGTTTTGCTGTCGACAACCGTTACGACTTATGGCGTACACAGGTGGATGCTGTCGGTTTGCGCTATGGCGGTTCCGCCTTGCGTTTGGTCGACAAACGCGCGGGTTTTGTGGGCATGGACAAAAATTTCAATGAAGTGGCGCTGGACAAGTACGCTTTCACGCGCGACGCCTATTTGCAACGCCGAAAAGCAGCCACCCAAAGAAAACCCAACAGCAGTGATGGTGATGACGGCGACGATGGCATGAGAAATGACCAATAATAGGCGTTCAATGACGCTTGTCTTTTGGATATGAACACTCTGACATTTGCCTCTTCCCGGTTTCTCATGCAATGGCTGGCCACCCTTGCCCTCGCGCTCGGTTTGTCTGGCGTGGCAACAGCCCAACAAGCCCCGGACCAGTTCATGCAGCAACTCACCAACGAATTGCTCGACATGGTGCGCAAGGACCCGGCGCTCAAGGCAGGCGATTTGCAAAAAATCGGTGCCGTGCTGGACACCAAACTCAAGCCCTACATCAACTTTCAGCGCATGACGGCTGCCGCCGTCGGCCCCGCATGGCGTCAGGCCACGCCCGAGCAGCAAAAGCGCTTGCAAGAAGAGTTCAAGTTGCTGCTGATGCGCAGTTACTCAGGCGCGTTGTCACAGATCAAGGACAACTCCACCATCGTGGTCAAACCCTTGCGCCAAGCTTCCAGTGACAGTGAGGTGGTGGTGCGCTCTGAAATTCGCGGTGGCGCTGAACCCATTCCCATCGATTACCGTTTGGAAAAAACACCGGACGCCGATTCGGGTTGGCGCATTTACAACTTCAACATTTTGGGTATTTGGCTGGTGGACAACTACCGCACCCAGTTCTCTCAGGAAATCAACGCCAAAGGCATTGACGGCTTGATCGCGACACTGAGTGAACGCAACAAAACCAATAACCGCAAATGACCGCTTCGTTTGATTTCGCTTTGCCCGCCTCCTTGACGCATGCGCAGGCGGCCAAGGTGGCACAGCAGATCGAAGCCGCCATGTCGTCTGCCAACAGTGCTTGCGTGGTGGACGCTTCTGCATTGAACCAGTTTGATTCATCGGCACTGGCCGTGTTGATTGGCGCGTGCCGCACGGCCTCACAACGTTCGCTGAGGTTGCACATCGTTGGTTTGCCGCCGCGCGCATTGCAACTGGCCAAGCTCTATGGCGTGTCAGCCATTTTGTCTGACCCTCCCACCCCGGCGACCACGCACTGACAGCCCAACTTTCGCTCAGGGCCTAGCCCTTAGAATAGCCAGCTTGCCATGGCTGCCATCTCCTTTCAATCTGTCTCCAAAACATTCACCAATGCCCGTGGCACGTTCACCGCATTGGATCAGGTGTCGTTTGACATTCAATCGGGCGAATTTTTCGGCTTGCTCGGACCCAATGGCGCCGGCAAAACCACATTGATCAGCATATTGGCCGGCCTCTTAAAGTCCAGCAGCGGCCATATCCGCGTGCATGATCTGGATGTGCAAACCCAATCGCAGCAAGTCCGCAAACTTTTGGGCGTGGTGCCACAAGAATTGGTGTTTGACCCATTTTTCACCGTGCGCGAAGCCTTGGTGTTTCAATCTGGCTACTTTGGCGTCAACCACAATGGGCAGTGGATCGATGAACTGCTGGACAACCTTGGCTTGGCCGACAAAGCCAACCACAACATGCGCCAACTCTCGGGCGGCATGAAGCGCCGTGTCTTGGTCGCCCAAGCGTTGGTGCACAAACCGCCCGTCATTGTGTTGGACGAACCCACCGCAGGTGTGGATGTCGAGCTTCGACAAACCTTGTGGCAATTCATAGCACGGCTCAACCGCGAAGGACACACCGTGTTGTTGACCACGCATTACTTGGAAGAAGCCGAAGCTTTGTGTGGTCGGATTGCCATGCTGAAAAACGGCAAGGTGGTGGCGTTGGACAACACCAGCAGTTTGCTCAAGAACGCCTCGAGCAATGTCTTGCGTTTCAAACTCGATGCGCAACTCCCGCCGGCATTGGCTGCGCAAGCCAGGGTCACGGGACGCATCGTGCAATTCCCCGCCAACGACGCCGCACAAATCGAACACTGTTTGGCGGCGGTGCGCAGTGCTGGTTTGGTGGCACAAGACGTGGAAATTCGCAAAGCCGATTTGGAAGATGTGTTTTTGGACGTCATGGGGGCATCGGCATGACCGGCTGGCGCGCGTTGTTTTACAAAGAAGTGCTGCGGTTTTGGAAAGTCAGCGCGCAAACCATTGCCGCACCGGTGCTCACAGCCTTGCTTTACATGTTGATTTTTGGGCATTTGCTCGAGGGCCGTGTCACGGTTTACGACAATGTCGGCTACACCTCGTTTTTGTTGCCCGGTTTGGTGATGATGAGCGTGTTGCAAAACGCGTTCGCCAACAGTTCATCATCGATGGTGCAAAGCAAGATGATGGGCAACTTGGTGTTCATTTTGCTCACACCGCTGGGCCACTGGAGTTGGTTTTCGGCCTATGTGCTGGCAGCGGTGGTGCGTGGGTTTGCAGTTGGCTTGGGTGTGCTGTTGGTCACCATGTGGTTTGCACCCCTGAGTGCCGTGTCGCCCGCATGGATTGTGGTGTTTGCGCTGTTGGGTGCGTCCATGCTGGGCACCTTGGGGTTGATTGCCGGTTTGTGGGCCGACAAATTTGACCAAATGTCGTCCTTCCAAAATTTCCTCATCACGCCCATGACATTTTTGAGCGGCGTGTTTTATTCCATCCATTCGCTGCCGCCGTTTTGGCAGCAAGTCAGCCATTTCAATCCGTTCTTCTACATGATCGATGGTTTTCGCTATGGCTTTTTCGGTGTCAGCGACGTGTCGCCTTGGACCAGCCTGGCTTTGGTCGGTGGCGCCAATGTGTTGGTGGCTGCGATTGCGCTGCATTTGCTGCGCATCGGTTACAAAATTCGGGGGTGATCCATGAACGCACAACAGATCGAGCAATTGATTGCCACCGGGTTGCCGTGTGACCATGTCCATGTCGAAGGCGACGGTCGCCACTGGTTTGGCACCATCGTTTCCGAGCGGTTTGAGGGCTTGCGATTGATTCAGCGTCACCAGTTGGTGTATGGCACGCTCGGCGACAAAATGGCCACCGACGAAGTGCATGCGCTGTCGATGAAAACCTTCACGCCGAGCGAATGGAAGGCGCAGGCCTGAGCGGCCTGCGGTCAATCACCCATGGACAAATTACGGATTCGCGGCGGACACGCATTGCAGGGTGAGGTGGCCATCGCTGGCGCCAAAAACGCCGCATTGCCCGAACTGTGCGCCGCGCTGCTGACCGCTGACACCGTGACCTTGTCCAACGTGCCGCAATTGCAAGACGTCGGCACCATGTTGAAACTGATCCGGCACATGGGTGTGGTGGCCACCCGCCAAGACAACGGCGAACTGGTGCTCAATGCCGCCGACCTGCATACCAAAGAAGCGCCCTACGAACTGGTCAAAACCATGCGCGCATCGGTGTTGGCATTGGGCCCTTTGTTGGCGCGTTTTGGCCATGCCAAGGTGTCCTTGCCGGGCGGGTGTGCGATTGGCAGTCGACCAGTCGACCAGCACATCAAAGGTTTGCAAGCCATGGGCGCGGTGATTGATGTCGAACAAGGTTACATGGTGGCGCGCTTGAAGCCCGGGCTGACCCGGCTCCAAGGGGCGCGAATTGCCACTGACATGGTCACGGTCACCGGCACCGAAAATTTGTTGATGGCCGCGTGTTTGGCCCACGGCGACACTGTCTTGGAGAACGCCGCCCAAGAACCCGAGATTCCCGATCTGGCCGAATTGCTGATCGCCATGGGTGCGCGCATCAGCGGCCACGGCAGCAGCCGTATTCACATCCAAGGCGTGGATGTTTTGCACGGTGCGCGCCACCAAGTGGTGTCGGACCGGATTGAAGCCGGCACGTTTTTGTGCGCGGTGGCGGCCACCGGTGGCGATGTGGTGTTGCGGCATGCACGGGGCGACCATTTGGAAGCGGTCATCGACAAATTGCGCGACGCCGGTGCACAGATTGACGCCATGGACGGTGGCTTGCGTGTGCGGGCCAGCTCGCCAGCGCACAGTCATTTGAAGGCGCAAAGTTTTCGCACCACCGAATACCCCGGCTTTCCCACCGACATGCAAGCGCAATTCATGGTGCTCAACGCGGTGGCAAAAGGCAGCGCCAAAGTCACCGAAACCATTTTTGAAAACCGCTTCATGCACATCAACGAGTTGCTTCGTTTGGGCGCGCACATCAGCATCGATGGCAAAGTCGCCATGGTCGAGGGTGTGCCCCGCTTGTCAGGTGCCACGGTCATGGCCACCGATTTGCGCGCCTCTGCCAGCTTGGTGATTGCCGGCTTGGTGGCCTCAGGCGAAACGCTGGTCGACAGGATTTACCATCTGGACCGAGGCTACGATCGCATGGAAGACAAACTTCGCGCCCTCGGCGCGGACATCGAAAGAATCCGATGAGCATCACGCTGGCGCTGTCCAAGGGACGCATATTTGACGAAACACTGCCTTTGCTGCAAGCCGCAGGCATTACCGTGTTGGAAGACCCGGAGAAATCGCGCAAGTTGATACTGCCGACCAACAACGAACAGTTGCGCGTCGTGCTCGTGCGTGCGTCTGATGTCCCCACTTACGTTGAATACGGCGGCGCCGACATGGGCGTGGCTGGTCTGGACACCTTGATCGAGCACGGCAGCGCGGGGCTGTACCAACCGCTGGATTTGCAAATCGCCAAATGCCGCATGAGCGTGGCCGTGCCGCAAGGCTTTGATTACGCGGCCGCGGTGCAACAAGGTGCACGCTTGCGCGTGGCCACCAAATATGTGGCGATTGCCAGAGATTTTTTTGCGGCCAAAGGCGTGCACGTGGACTTGGTGAAGTTGTACGGCAGCATGGAACTCGCGCCGCTCACTGGCATGGCCGACGCCATTGTCGATTTGGTGTCCACGGGCAGCACACTCAAAGCCAATCACTTGTTGGAGGTTGAGCGCATCATGGACATCAGCTCGCGTTTGGTGGTCAACCAAGCCTCGCTCAAACTCAAAACCCCGGCCATTCGCCATTTGATCGACGCATTCGATCGCGCCACTGCGACGCGCTTGGCGGCTTGAAGAACAGCGAGCTGCCCATGAACCTGCGTCCGTTGCGCCTGTCCACCACGCAAGCTGATTTTGAAACGTTGTTTCAGCAACGCTTGCATTGGTCGGCCGATACCGACGCGGCCATTGAACAACGTGTGGCTGACATCTTGGCCGATGTCAAACAGCGCGGTGACGCGGCGGTGCTGGACTACACCGCGCGTTTTGATGGCTTGCAAGCCGACAGCATGGCGGCGTTGGAGTTGCACCCACACGATTTCAAAACCGCCTTCGACGGTTTGCCCGGTGCCCAAAAACGCGGTTTGCAATAGGCTGCCGCACGCATACGCACTTTCCACGAGGCGCAAAAAAAAGCCTGCGGTGAAAGTTGGCAATA
>CANGZG010000056.1 GCA_947458415.1 Comamonadaceae bacterium
ACCTTGTGATCGGTCTGCGCGTGAGCGAAGAAGAAGAGCGCGAAGGTTTGGACATCAGCAGCCACGGCGAAACGGCTTACAACCGATAAGACCTAGAAACACCACTGACACCACTGACAACCACCCGGTGAAAGCTGGGTGGTTTTTTTTCGTTTGCAGCAAATGTTTTTAAAGGGTCAAAGATTCGGCGCCAGCAACCTGAGCAAGTCTTTGTCCGCGACACCTTGACGGTGCGCCAAGTCCTGCACTTGGTCATCCCCGATGCGGCCCACATTGAAATACCGGCTCTCTGGGTGTGCCAGATAAAAACCGCAGACACTGGCCGCGGGGGTCATGGCCAAACTGTCGGTCAGGTGCATGCCGATGTCGGCGCATTGCAGCAGATCAAACATCTGGCGTTTGACGCTGTGGTCCGGGCAAGCGGGATAACCCGGCGCCGGGCGAATGCCTTGGTATTTTTCTTTGATCAACTCTTCTTGACTGAACTGCTCGTTGGCGGCATAGCCCCACAAATCGCGACGCACGCGCGCATGCATGCATTCAGCAAACGCCTCGGCCAAGCGGTCCGCCAAAGCCTTGAGCATGATGGCGCTGTAATCGTCATGGTCGTCCATGAAGTATTTTTCTTTGGCGTCCACGCCCATGCCCGAAGTGACGGCGAACATGCCGACATAGTCTTGGTAGCCTGTGGCTTGGCCATTCGCATCCGTGAGTGGCGCGACGAAGTCAGACAAACACCGGTTGGGGTTTTGCACACCGTCATGCACCGGTTTTTCCGTTTGCTGACGCAAGCCATGCCAAGTCAGCGCGGCTTGCGTGCGTGTTTCATCGGTCCACAACACGATGTCGTCACCCACGCTGTTGGCCGGGTACAAACCGACCACGCCGTGCGCTTGCAACCAACGTCCTTCGACCAATCGCTTCAACATGCGTTTGCCATCGCTGAACACGCGCTGGGCTTCTGCGCCCACCACCTCGTCTTTCAAAATGGCAGGGAACGGTCCGGCCAAATCCCAGGTTTGAAAAAACGGACCCCAATCGATGTACGTTTCTAATTCGGCCAAATCGAAATTTTTGAACAAGCGCTTGCCAATGAACCGGGGCGTGCTGGCTTGGTATGCCGCCCAGTTGATTTGCGGTGCATTCGCCCGCGCTTTGGCCAAGGGCAACAACGGCGTTTGCTTTTTGTTGGCATGCTGGGTGCGCACTTTGTCGTAATCGGCATTGAGCTCGGCGATGAACTGCGTCGCTTGGTCGCTGAGCAAACCTTGCGCCACACCGACGCTGCGTGATGCGTCAGGCACATACACCACCGGCCCATCGTAATGCGGTGCGATTTTCACGGCCGTGTGTACGCGGCTGGTGGTAGCGCCGCCAATCAACAACGGAATTTTGCGCACGCGGAAATAATCATCTTTTTGCATTTCACTGGCGACATACTGCATTTCTTCCAGCGACGGCGTGATCAAGCCAGACAAGCCAATGATGTCCGCGCCTTCCACTTTGGCGCGCGCCAGTATGTCGTGGCAAGCCACCATCACGCCCATGTTGACCACGTCAAAGTTATTGCACTGAAGCACCACGGTGACGATGTTTTTGCCAATGTCGTGCACATCGCCTTTGACGGTGGCAATCACGATCTTGCCTTTGGTTTTCACTTCTTCGCCAGCCGCCTCTTGCTGGCGTTTTTCTTCTTCGATGTAAGGAATCAAATGCGCGACCGCTTGCTTCATGACGCGTGCACTTTTGACCACCTGTGGCAAAAACATCTTGCCTTGCCCAAACAAATCCCCGACCAAATTCATGCCGTCCATCAGCGGCCCCTCAATCACATGCAACGGGCGACCGCCTGTGGCCAGCACCTCGCGGTAGGCTTCCTCGGTGTCGGTGGTGATGAAGTCGGTGATGCCATGCACCAGCGCGTGGCTCAAGCGTTGCGACACGCTCACGGGTGAGTCCTGGCTGCCGCGCCAGGCCAGTTTTGCGCTGTCGTCTTTGGCTGCGCCCTTGGCGTTCTCGGCAATTTCAATCAAGCGCTCGCCGGGACTTAACTGTTCTTCGCCTTGTTTGTATTGTGGTTGACGGTTCAGCACCACGTCTTCGACACGCTCGCGCAACACCGGTTCCAAGTCGTCGTACACGCCGACCATGCCCGCGTTGACGATGCCCATGTCCATGCCAGCTTGGATCGCGTGGTACAAAAACACGGTGTGGATGGCTTCGCGCACCGGGTCGTTGCCGCGAAAACTGAACGACACATTGGACACGCCACCACTGACCTTTGCGCCAGGCAAGTGCTGTTTGATCCAGCGCGTGGCTTCGATGAAATCCACCGCATAGTTGTCGTGTTCTTCAATGCCGGTGGCGATGGCAAAGATATTCGGGTCAAAAATAATGTCTTCTGCAGGAAAGCCCACCTCGTCCACCAGCACACGGTAAGCGCGTTCGCAAATTTCAATTTTGCGCGCATAGGTATCCGCTTGACCTTGTTCATCGAACGCCATGACCACGGCCGCTGCCCCATAGCGCTTGATGAGTTTGGCTTGGCGTTTGAATTCGTCCACGCCTTCTTTCATGCTGATGGAATTCACAATGCCTTTGCCTTGGATGCAGCGCAAACCGGCTTCCATCACCGACCATTTGGAACTGTCGATCATGATCGGTACGCGCGCAATGTCCGGCTCGGACGCGATCAGATTCAAAAACCGCACCATGGCGGCTTGGCTGTCCAACATGGCCTCGTCCATGTTGATGTCGATGATTTGCGCGCCGTTTTCCACTTGCTGGCGCGCGACCGCCAAGGCCTGCTCGTACTCGCCATTCAAAATCATGCGGGCAAAGGCTTTGGAACCGGTGACGTTGGTGCGCTCGCCAATGTTGACGAAGGTGGCTTGCGGCTGCGCGCTCAATTCGTCTTCGTTGCCCTGTTCGGTTAACTGTGATTGGCTGGAAGCGATGAACACAGGTTCTAAACCTGAGAGCTTCATGGGCGGGACAACACGGGATGCGGAATTCATAGACTCACCTGAGGGTTGCAAAGCAGGTGAGCGTCGTTGCGAAGAAAAGTCCCCAAGCCTGGCTTCGTGTGAAGCTGCAACGCTCCTTGGGATGGCCAGATTTTAACTGCAAGCCATTTGGCTCTCGGCGTGGTTCACATTCAAAATGCTTGGCTTGTTCCTGTCAATTCCTGACCGCTCGGCGGCTGACACCCGACTCTTTCGCAATTGATGGCCGCCGCCCTCAACGCACGTTGCAACGTTTTCTCTGTGCGTTGAACCGCTGCTTCTTCTTGACCCACCGTGTCATGCATCACCCAATCGGCCAAGCAACTGCCCCAAAACGTGTCACCCGCGCCGACGGTGTCCACCACTTGCACTTTGGGCGCGGCGGCTTGGGCATGGTGGTCGCCGATGTGCAACGACGCACCTTGTTCGCCAAAGGTCAGCGCCACGCGTTGGCAACCCAGTGCTTGCCATTTCTTGGCCAAGACTTGGGGCTGGTCCCGATGCACATCTGTCCAACCCAATAGCTGCATGTCCTCGTCACTGGCTTTGAGCCAATCGGCCAATGCAGCCATGTCGTTGACCGCCTGCAAGTACCCAGGCAAATCGTCTGCGACCTTGGTGCGCAAATTCACATCGATGCTGATGGTCCATCCCAAGGCCTTGGCAAACTGAATCACATGCATGACTTTGCGGTGTTCTGGTGGCATGGCCATCAATGAGCCGGTGTGCAACACCCCAGGGGGGTGGTTTTTCAATTGGGTGACGATGTCTTCGGCAAGGTAATCGCGGTCTGCAATGCCTTCTCTGTAAAAGCCATAACTGGGTTGTCCCGCTTGCAAATTCACCACGGCCAAGGAGGTGGGTTTGCGCGACGTTTTGCCCAATGCCTTGGCGCCTGTGTGCGCCAACCTGTTCGCCAATGCGTGTCCAAACACATCGTTTGAAAACGGGTTCAAGTAACCCACGTCCACGCCTTGCAAAGCCACGGCGCAGGCCAAATTGAACGGGCTGCCGCCGATCAACGCTTGCAAACTGCCGTCGTCTTGCGCCACACAGTCCATCAACGCTTCGCCCAACACCCACACTGACACGCTCATTTTTTCAACATCCGTTGGCGTCTGAGCACGTCAATCCACACCGCGATGATCACCACTGCGCCGATCGCCATCATTTGTTTGAATTGTGAAATCTCCAACAGGTTCATGCCGTTCCTGACCATGGTGATCAATATCGCACCCAGCAAGCTGCCCCAAATCGAGCCGCGCCCGCCAAACAATGACGTGCCGCCCAAAATCACAGCCGCGATGGCGTCAAGTTCGAACATTTGCGCCATCTTGCCGCTGCTTGAATCCATGCGCGCCATGAGCACGATCGCACCCAAGGCACTACTTAATCCACACACCACGTAAACCGCCAATTTGTAGGCCTTGATGTTGATACCGACTTGACGCGCGCCCATTTCGTTTGAACCCATGGCGTACACATAGCGACCGAGTTTGGTGCTGGACAACACGAAGGCCATGGCCACAAAATACACACCTGAAATCACGATCGGCATCGGCACGCCCAACACCTCGCCATAGCCGATGAACGGCAGGGGGTCTGGCATGCCTGCGTTGTCAAAGCCGCCGGTGGATTCAAACGCCAAGCCGCGCCACAGCGTCAACCCGCCCAAGGTGACGATGAACGAGGGAATTCCCACAAACGCCACCAAAAAACCGTTGAACAAACCCACAGCCGCACCGATGGCCACCGCAACCAACAGTGACACGCCCACGGGCATGCCCAGCTTGATCATCATGTGCCCGGCCACCGCACCGCACAAGGCGGTCAGTGCGCCCACGGCGAGGTCAACCCCACCGGTCAAGATGACAAACGTTTGCCCGCCAGCCAACAGCGCAATCACCGAGGCTTGAACCAAGATGTTCGATAAATTGCCGGTGGTCAAAAAATAAGGCGATGCGATGCTCAGCAGCAGGCTGAGCAACAGCACCGCGACGATCGCCCCAAACCAGTCTTGCTGGGAGATCGGTTTCATGGGGTCACTTGACCTTCATGAACTGGGCGACGCCCGAGTCCTTGGCGAACTGGTCGACATTCGATGGCAAGACCAAGAACGATCCGGTGTCGATGCGCGCAGAGACTTTTTTGCCTTGCGCGGCTGCAATCGCTGTTTCCACACCGACTTGTCCGATCTTGGCCAACATTTGCGCGGCATTCGCTTGTTGCCAACCTTGTTTCATCATGTCCAAACCGCCGGGCGAGCCGTCAAATCCCGCGATCTTCACGTCGCCCGCTTTTTTACCTGCGGCCATCAACGCCGCTTTGGCACCGAGCGCACCCCCGTCCCAGGCGCAGGCAATCACCTTGGCGCCCGGGTTGGCACGCAACGCGGCTTCCACGCCGTTTTGCGCCATGGTCTGGTCCCAGGTGGTGGACACTTCGACGACTTTCACGCCTTTGCGCTTGGCGTTCAACCCATCCAAAAAGCCTTTTTTGCGTTCTTGGCCTGTGGATTGGCCCAGGTCGCCGGTGATGTAGATCACGGTGTCACCGTCTTTGATTTGCTCTGCGGCCCAATTGCCTTGCACCATGGCCGCTTTGATGTTGTCGGTCGCCACATAAGAAGTGATTTTTGCGCCGCTGATGCCGGTGTCCACCGCGATCACAGGGATGCCCGCTGCCAATGCTTTGTTCACCGCGGGTGCAATGCCTTTGCTGTCCACCGGCGCAATCGCGATGGCATTCACCTTGCGCGTGATCATGTCTTCAACGATCGCCAATTGCTTGGACAACTCGCCTTTTTCCGCCGCCAGTTCGATGAATTTCACGCCGGCGGCAGCGCCTGCTTTTTTCGCGCCACCGTTGATCAATGTCCAACCTTCGTTGGTGTTGCCATTGGTGATGTATGCAATGGTGGTTTCTGCCTGCGCCAACGCCATGCAGCCGGCCGCGGTCAGCGCCAAGGCCAAGCGGCCCAAGGTACGAGTCAATGTCATGGAATCTCCTGTCTTGAAAGGGCAAGCGCGTCGCAGGCCCTTCCCGCAATGCGTTCTTGTGGGCAAATTAAAACAGAAACACCGACTAAATAAACCTAGTAGATTTACCTATTCCGCTTTTCCCTTGTATGCTTCATGCTTCTGGCTCCACTTATCCATTCATGAGCGCTTTATGACTGCTTCCTCACCCGTTTTGCGCGTTCAAGGCCTGACCCGGCACTACGGCGGGGTCAAAGCCTTGACCGACGCCGAATTTGCGTTGTTACCGGGAGAACACGCCGCCATCGTGGGCGACAACGGCGCGGGGAAAAGCACGTTTGTGCGACTGCTCACCGGCGTGGAACAACCTGGCTCGGGCAGCATCCAACTCGACGGAGTCGAAGTGCAATTCCGTTCACCACTCGACGCCCGCGAACAAGGCATGGAAACGGTTTACCAAACACTGGCGCTGGCCGAAGACTTGGACGTGCCTGCCAATATTTTTTTGGGACGCGAAATCACGCGCCTGAACCTTGGGCCCTTGTCGGTGCTGAACCACCGTGCCATGCGCCAGCAATCGGTCGACATGTTGGCCACGACCGGCGTGCGTATCCCAGATTTGTCGGCACCGTTGCGCGGCATGTCCGGTGGGCAGCGCCAATGCGTGGCCATTGCGCGTGCGGCAGGGTTTGCCAAAAAACTCATCATCTTGGACGAACCCACGGCGGCACTCGGGGTGCAAGAAACCGCGCGTGTCGAAGAGATCATCAAAGGCTTGAAACAGCGCGGCGTGCCGTTGATCATCATCAGCCACAACCTGCGTCAAGTATTCGATTTGGTTGACCGCATCTGGGTGTTTCGCCAAGGTTGCATCATTTGCCACCGGCGTACGCAAGACACCACACCGCAAGAAATCGTCGGGTTGATCACGGGCGCCATCGACCCGGCCAGCCTGCCTTCGCACGAGGAGGCCGTGTGCTGAAAGGCATCGATCCCGTTCTGAGCCCTGAATTGCTGATGCATTTGAGTGCGATGGGCCACGGGGAATGGGTGGCGGTGGTGGACGCCAATTTCACCGCAGACCCTTTGCGCAACGGCAAACCCTTGGTGCGCTTGCCCGGACTGAGTCTGGCCCGGGTGTCGCAAGCGGTGCTGTCGGTGTTTCCGTTGGCAGAAGATGTGTCTCATCCGGCGGCGTACATGCAAGTCAGTGGCAGCGCCACGGGTCACCGCACAGACGCACAGCAAGCCGTGGTTAACTTGTTGGCGCATGCTGGTGTGTCCGAATCACAGGTGCAAGCGGTAGAGCGATTTGCGTTTTACGAAAAAATCCAACAAGCGAGCCTGCTGGTGCAAACCGGTGAAGGCACCGCCTATGGCAACGCCATGTTTTGCAAAGGGGTGATTTTGTGTTGAAAGCCATGCGTGGTTCCAACCACAATGGCATGCGCCAATTCAACGAGCGGATTGTGTTGCGTGCCATTCGCCACGCAGGGGCCATCCCCAAAGCCGATTTGGCGCGCTTGACCCAACTCTCCACGCAAACCGTGTCGATCATCGTCAACCGGTTGCTTGACGATGGGTTGTTACTGAAACAAGACCGCATTCGCGGTCGCATCGGCCAGCCGTCTGTGCCTCTCAGCTTGAACCCGGACGGCGCCTACAGCATCGGCTTGCAAGTGGGGCGCCGCAATTTGGAAGTGGTGGTCACCGACTTTGTCGGACACATCCGCCACACTTGGCAACACCATTACCCGTTTCCTTCGCCCACTGAAGTCATTCCCAAAATGGCCGAAGGCTTGGCACACATGCAGCAACGCATGGGCGCAGATTGGCCGCGTGTGGTTGGCATAGGGTTGAGTGCGCCGCTGTCATTGCACGCTTGGGGCGATTTGATGGGCGCACAAGCCACGCTGGCCATGGCGGATTGGGAGCAAATTGACCTGCTGCAAACCTTGCAACAGATGACGCCGTTGCCCGTCGAGTTTGCCAAAGACACCACCGCCGCTTGTGTGGCCGAGTTGGTGCAAGGGCGCGGCCGCGAGTTACCCCATTTTTTGTATGTGTTCATTGGCACGTTCATCGGCGGCGGCTTGGTGTTGGATGGCCACATCGTCAATGGGCCGCGCGGCAATGCCGGTGCCATCGGCTCTTTTCCCTTGGCCAGTGCCGAGCATGCATCCATGACGCAACTGCTGGCACGCGCCTCCGGCTGGCAACTGGAACAAACATTGATCGCGGCCGGGCTGGACCCTTTGCTGGTCGCGAGCGACGACATCATGGGCGAGGCCTACCAAACCATGCGACAAGCTTGGCTGACCGCCGCCGCCGAAGCCTTGGCGCTGTGCGTGACGAGTGCCAGCGCGTTGTTGGATTTGGATGCCGTGGTGATTGACGGCTCTGTCAGTCCTGCGTTGCTCGCGACGTTGATGGAACACACGCAAGCCCAGATGGACCGCATCCGTTTTGATGGCATTCACCGTCCCACCTTGCTCACCGGCACAGTGGGCGCCTTCGCGCGCGCACTCGGCGGCTCATTGCTGCCATTGCATGCCCAGTTTTTCCCAGACAAAGACATCTTCTTGAAACAAGACCTTTAATTCCGAAACGCAGAACATGACCCTTTCCTCACCTGACGCACCTGACTTGGATGTCATCATTTTTGGCGGCGCAGGCGACTTGTCATTTCGCAAATTGCTGCCCGCGTTGTACATGGCGCATGTGCATGACAAATTGTCTGAACACACCCGCATCATTGCACTGGGTCGACAAGCCTGGTCGCGCGACGACTATTTGCAATTCATCCGCGAGCACTCGTTGGCTTTCATTGATTCGCAGGCGTTCGATGCCAACGCCTGGCAACGGTTTTTACAACGGCTTTGGTATGTCTGCGCCGACGTCACCCGGGCCGAGGACTACGCGGCGCTGACCGCCCTGTGCAACACGCCACGCCAGCGGGTGTTTTACTTGGCCACTGCGCCGCAATTGTTCAGCCAAATTTGCGCCCATCTGGACACGGCAGGGTTGATCGATGCGCCATCGCGTGTGGTGTTGGAAAAACCCCTTGGCACCGATTTAGAGTCAGCCCGCGCGATCAACCAGGAAGTTGCCCGGCATTTCCAGGAAACACAAATCTACCGAATCGACCATTACTTGGGCAAAGAGACGGTGCAAAACCTGATGGTGCTGCGTTTTGGCAATGCGATTTTCGAGCCGCTGTGGCGCGCACCCTATATCAAGAGCGTGCAAATCACGGTGGCTGAAAGTGTGGGCGTGGGCAGCCGGGCTGGCTTCTACGATGGCGCCGGTGCATTGCGTGACATGGTGCAAAACCATTTGTTGCAATTGCTGTGCATCGTGGCGATGGAGCCGCCGATCTCTTTGGACGCGAATGATGTTCGCGATGAAAAGCTCAAAGTTCTGCGCTCGTTGAAAAAAATGACACCCGCCGATGTCAAACGCGACACGGTTCGCGGGCAATACACCGCCGGCGTCAGCGATGGCCAGCCCGTCACGGGTTATTTGCAAGAAGGCCAAGTGCCTGCCGACAGCCGCACCGAAACCTTTGTGGCCTTGCGCACTTACATCAACAATGCACGGTGGGCGCAAGTGCCGTTCTTTTTACGCACAGGCAAACGTTTGCAACAACGCCAATCGGAAATCATCATCGAGTTCGCGCCGCAAGCGTTTTCCGTGTTTGGCCAAAACGCCACCAGCGAACCCAACCGCATGGTCATCAGCCTGCAACCGCAAGAGTCGATTCAATTGGGCATGATGGTGAAAGAACCGGGCTCAGGCATGCGCATGCAGCCGGTGCGACTGGGTTTGGATTTGCAACTGTCATCCGACAAACGCCGCGCCGAGGCCTATGAACGGTTGTTGATGGATGTGATCAAAGGGCGGTTGACGCATTTCATGCGACGTGATGAACTCGAAGCGGCATGGACTTGGACCGACCCGATCTTGCAGGCTTGGCAAGACATGGATGACAAGCCGCGCCCCTATCCCGCAGGCAGTTGGGGGCCCGCCGCATCGTCAGCATTGATGGCGCGCGATGGTTTGACCTGGTTTGAAGAAAGTTAACGCATGCATCCCGTATTGACCGCCGTCACCGAACGCATCGAACACCGCAGTGCCGATCTGCGGGCGGCCTATTTGGCGCATTTGCGACAAGCCCGTCGCCCGGGCCCCTACCGCGCAGGCTTGGGCTGTGCCAACGCCGCGCATGCGTATGCCGCCATGCCCACCAACGACAAGTTGGTGTTGCATGCGCAACGACAACCCAACCTCGGCATCATCACCGCGTACAACGACATGTTGTCAGCGCACCAACCGTACGAGCATTACCCGCAACAGTTGCGAGATGCGGCGCGCGCTTGTGGCGCGACCGCGCAAGTCGCCGGCGGTGTGCCCGCCATGTGCGACGGCATCACGCAAGGCGAAGACGGCATGGGCTTGTCCTTGTTTTCACGGGATGTGATTGCCATGGCCACCGCCGTGGGTTTGTCGCACAACGTATTTGACGCAGGTCTGTTGCTGGGCATTTGCGACAAAATCGTGCCGGGCCTGTTCATGGGTGCATTGCAATTCGGCCATTTGCCCATGGTGTTCGTGCCCGCCGGACCGATGACCAGCGGTTTGTCCAACAACGACAAAGCGCGCGTGCGCCAACAATTCACCCAAGGCCTGGTTGACCGCGACACGTTGTTGAAAGCCGAACAAGCCGCGTACCACAGCGCTGGCACTTGCACTTTTTACGGCACGGCCAACTCCAACCAAATGCTGATGGAAATCATGGGGCTGCAGCTGCCCGGTTCTTCCTTTGTGAATCCCGGCACGCGCTTGCGAGAAGCATTGACACAAGCGGCGGTGACGCAAGCTGTGGCATTGGCACAGCAAAACGACAGCGGCATGGGCTTTCAAATCAACGCGCAAGTCATCGTCAACGGCATCGTGGGTTTGCTGGCGACAGGCGGGTCCACCAACCACAGCTTGCATTTGGTGGCCATGGCCCGAGCCGCAGGCTTGGTCATCAACTGGGACGATTTTTCCGAGCTGTCGGCGGTGGTTCCGCTGTTGGCGCGTGTGTATCCCAATGGCAGCGCAGACGTCAACCATTTCCATGCGGCTGGCGGCATGGGTTTTGTCATCCGCCAACTGCTGGCTGCCGGTTTGTTACACGGCGATGTGCACACCGTCATGGGCCAAGGTCTGCACCGCTATACCCAAGAGCCTTGGCTGGACGGCGACCAATTGCGCTGGCGCGATGCGCCTGCCGTGTCCGGCGATGAAGACGTGTTGCGTCCGACAGAGCGGGCGTTCAGTGCGGACGGCGGCTTGCGCTTATTGACCGGCAATTTAGGTCGCGCAGTGGTCAAAGTGTCAGCGGTCAAACCGGCGCACCGTGTGGTGCGCGCCCCCGCCGTGGTGGTCGACAGCCAACAAGCGCTGGCTCAACGCTACAAAGACGGCCTGTTGAACCGCGATTTCATTGCGGTGGTGCGCGAACAAGGCCCGCAAGCCAATGGCATGCCCGAACTGCACAAATTGACGCCGGTGCTTGGGGTGCTGCAAGACCAAGGCCACCGCGTCGCTTTGGTCACCGATGGCCGCATGTCAGGCGCATCCGGCAAAGTGCCCGCCGCGATTCACTTGACTCCGGAATCTCGCAACGGCGGCATGATCGCCAAAGTAAGGGATGGCGACATGCTCACGCTGAATTGCGACACCGGTCAATTGACTTTAGAAGTGAGCGACGCTGAACTCGCTGCGCGGCCATTGCCCGAACGGCCCGCAGACCTGTTGTGGCCAACGGGCCAAGGTCTGTTTGGTTTGTTTCGTCAACATGCGGCAGGGGCCGAAGAAGGCGCCTCGCCATTGCTCGCCGCCATGCCCGCTTCTTTGCCCACCGCCGTGAGCCATGCCCCATGAGCCCGACCGATCCCCGCATGCGCCCCGTTTTTTCATCCAAAGTGGTGCCCGTCATCCTGATCACCGATGTCGCCCATGCCGAACCCATGGCGCTGGCCTTGCTGGCTGGCGGCATTGATGTGATGGAAGTCACCTTGCGTCACCCGGCAGGCATGGCCGCCATCGAAACCATCGCCAGGCGTGTGCCGCACATGCAGGTGGGGGCAGGCACGGTCAGACACCCTGAAGACATCGCAAGTGTGCAATCTGCAGGCGCACGGTTTGCGCTGTCACCCGGCTTTTCCGAACCCTTGATAGAGGCTGCGCTGGATGCACAGTTGCCCTTCATTCCAGGCGTGATGACGCCCGGCGAGCTGTTACGCGCCCAAGCCCATGGTTTTTCACTGGTCAAATTGTTTCCAGCCGAACAAGCTGGCGGGGTGGGCATGGTCAAAGCCTTGCGCGGCCCGTTTGCAGACATGCATTTGTGCCCCACCGGCGGCGTGACGCCTGCGAACATGCAAGCGTATTTGCGAGAACCAAATGTCGCCATGGTGGGCGGTTCATGGCTCACGCCAGCAGATGCGGTGGCCAGGGGTGATTGGGCCCGTGTGACGCTGCTTGCCCAACAGGCGGTGGCGCTGGCTGCCGCGTGATACCTTGCAGCTGTTTTTCTGTTTGCCCTGAATGGTGATACCGACATGACCTCTAACGCATTCGTCCGCCCTGAACACCGCAAAGCTTGGCAGCAATTGCAAGCACTGGCCGACGCACCATCCCTGCACTTGCGCGACTTGCTCAAGCTGCCCGGTCGCCATGACCGCTTGCAATACGAAGCCGCGGGCTTGTCATTGGATGCGTCACACCAACGGGTGAATGCCGACATCCTGTCTGCGCTGCATGCACTGGCCGAAGAATCACAGGTGCTGCCCAAAGCGCAAGCCATGTTTCGCGGTGAGCACATCAACACCACAGAAGACCGCGCGGTCTTGCATGTGGCATTGCGCGGCAGCACACAGCCGTCACCGCCTTGGGGCGAAGCCCTCGCGCGCACGGTGTCTGCCGAGTTGTCGCGTTACACCGGCTTTGCGCAGGCGTTGAGAAGCGGTCAGGTCAAAGGGCATGCCGGCGAAGCGATCACCGATGTGGTGAACCTGGGCATCGGCGGCTCAGACCTCGGCCCGCGCATGGCCACCGAGGCGCTGCAGCCCTGTGCCGACCCCACTGCACCATCGCTGGTGCAGGTGCATTACGTGTCGAACGTCGATGTCTGGCAATTGGCCCACACCCTGTCTTCGCTGAACCCAGCTCGCACATTGTTTGTCGTGCAAAGCAAGACCTTCACAACCCAAGAAACCATGACATTGTTTAACTCGGCCAAGCGTTGGTTGACCGATGGCGGGTGTCCCCCTGAGCAGTGTCAGTCACACTTGGTCGCGGTCACGGCCAAACCTGGTTTGGCGCAATCGCTTGGGTTTCATGCAGACCGGTGTTTTCAATTGTGGGATTGGGTGGGTGGCCGTTATTCACTGTGGTCGGCCATTGGTTTGCCCTTGGTGGTGGCCACGGGTGCAACAGCGTATTTGCAGATGCTGGCCGGGGCGCACGCCATGGACCAGCATTTTTTGCAAACACCCATCAGCCACAACATGCCTGTGATGATGGCCTTGTTTGGCATCTGGAACCGAAATTTTTTAGGCGCCGACACACACCATGTCGCGCCCTACCATTCGGCGCTGGGCAAGTTGGTGCCGTTTTTACAGCAACAAGACATGGAGTCCAACGGCAAGCGCGTGCACCTGGACGGCAGTCTGTGTAGCGTGGCGACATCGCCCATTCTGTGGGGCGGCTTGGGCAACGATGGACAACATGCGTATTTCCAGCTGTTGCACCAAGGCAGCCATTTGGTGCCCGTGGATTTCATCGGCGTGCGTCAAGGTCATCAAGG
>CANGZG010000057.1 GCA_947458415.1 Comamonadaceae bacterium
AAACCTGCTTTGGCTGCAATTTTGTTGGTGGTCAGGTTGGCCATTCCATCGCGTTCAACCAGTTTGGCGGTGGCTTGGAAAATGGCCTCAATGGTGAGCTGGGCTCTTTTTTGAACGGGGTGCTTGCGCATGTCGATGTCGCTGTTTGTCTGTGGTGTGACTGGCGAGCATCTTAATCGAAAATTAAATATATAAGTTTATTTATTTGAATTTATTGAAATCTATCAAGCTAATTCAATTGAATTTTGCATGTCATCCGACCTGCTTCAACTGACGATGTCTCTCAACCACGCAGGCATGGGAGCCGATTTTTGCGCCGGGAAATCGACCCACACGGTGGTGGCACCCCCAGCCGCATGAATGACGCCTGGCATGTCGGTGCGCTCCATGGTGGCCCAGGATTCAAAACTGCTTCGGCCAGGCTCGCTCACATACATTTTGATCAAGACATCCCCGGGGTATTCAAATTGTTTGTAGAAATTGCAAAACGCATTGATGATCACCGGACCCTCACCTGTGGGCAAAGGCGGGCAACCCAGTTGAGTCATCCAATCAATGCGGGCGGTTTCAAGGAACCGGAAGTAGCTGGTGTTGTTCAGATGCCCCATCGCATCCATGTCACCCCAGCGAATGGGAATGGTTGTTTCAAACACCCATTTTTTCTGTTCGGGAATGTCTATCCTCATACACCGAATCCATCATCTGCAGCGATCACTGCACCATTGATGAACTCACTTTGCGGGCTGGCCAACATCACGAGCAGCGCGTCCAAATCCTTGGGTTGACCAAGCCGCTTGCGTGGCAGCATGTTGACCAGTTTTTGTCCTTGCTCGGTTTGCCAGTGGTGATGGTTAATTTCTGTGTCGATGTAACCCGGACAAATGGCGTTCACATTGATGCCGTGCTTGCCCCACTCGACAGCCATCGCTTTGGTCATTTGCACCATGGCGGCTTTGCTCATGCAATAAATGCCAATTTGCGGCAGCACGCGCAAGGCGGCCATGGAAGCGATGTTGATGATGCGCCCACCCGCGAATGTGCCGGGTGCCAGCCCCTTGGACCTGGCCAACATCCGCGTACCCACGGCCTGCGCGACAAAAAATGCACCCCTCACATTGGTGTCAAAGACAAAGTCGAAATCTTCTTCTTTCACATCGACCAAGCGTTGCGTGGTGCTCACGCCCGAATTGTTCACCAAAATATCGATGGGGCCCACATCTTTTTCAGTGGCTGCGATGGCGTTGTCGATGCTTTTCCTGCTGGTCACATCCAAACTCACGACATGCGCATCGCCGCCTTCGGCTTCGATGTCCGCGCGAAGTGTCTTGAGCATTTCAACCCGTCTGCTGGCAAGCACCACGGCTGCCCCGGCCCCGGCCAGCGTGCGGGCGAACTGCGCGCCCAGCCCACTTGAAGCGCCAGTGACCAAAGCCACGCGTCCTGATAAATCCAAGCTGTATGACATGGTGAACTCCTGTGAAAAATGAAAACACTCGTGGTGGGCAAAATGCCGAGGGCACAGAGCCACTGCCCATGGCATTATCACCAAGCCCACTGGCTCTCAACGCATAGAATCTGTCGCTCTATTGACATCACTCTCTAAACGCCATGACGCCCTCATCCCTGCTTGAACAATTTGGCCCACGCGAAGCCATGGAATACGACGTGGTGGTGGTCGGCGGTGGCCCTGCCGGTTTGGCAGCTGCCATTCATGTCAAACAGTTGGCTGCACTTGCCTCTCAAGAGGTGTCTGTGGTGGTGATTGAAAAGGGCTCTGAGCCCGGCGCCCATATTTTGTCGGGTGCGGTCATGGACCCACGCGCCATGAATGAATTGTTTCCTGACTGGCCATCCATGGGGGCGCCCTTGAAGCAAGCGGTCACCGCAGATGAATTGCTGGTGCTTTCAAAAACAGGTCACACCGCCACTCCCTCATGGCTGATGCCGCGCAATTTTCACAACCACGGCTGCTATGTGGTGTCGTTGAGCAACGTGGTCAAGTGGATGGCACAAGAAGCAGAGAACTTGGGCGTCGAAATATTCCCGGGCTTCACCGCGGCTGAAGTGCTTTTCGACGACAGCGGCGCGGTCAAAGGCGTGGCCACGGGGCATGTGGGCTTGGCCAAAGATGGCACCCCATCCGACCATTTTCAATTGGGCATGGAACTGCACGCGAAATACACCTTGTTTGCAGAAGGTGCACGCGGCCATTTGGGCAAGCAATTGATCGAGCGTTTTGGATTGAACCAAGGCAAAGACACACAAACCTTTGCGATCGGCATCAAAGAGCTGTGGGAAATTGACCCCGCCTTGGCGAAACCAGGTTTGGTGGTTCACACGTCAGGCTGGCCGATCGAAGACCACAGTTTTGGCGGTGGCTTTCTCTACCACCTCGGTGACAACCAAGTCACGCTGGGCTTTGTCCTTGGGCTTGATTACCGCAACCCCTACATGAGTCCTTTCGAAGAAATGCAACGGTGGAAAACCCATCCCTCCATCGCCAAGCACCTCAAAGGTGGCAAACGCATTGGTTACGGCGCACGTGCCATCAACAATGGCACACCACAAGCCTTGCCAGAACTGGTCTTCAACGGCGGCGCATTGCTTGGTTGCGACGCAGGTTTTTTGAATGCCGCGCGCATCAAAGGCAGCCATGCAGCCATCAAGTCGGGCATGTTGGCGGCGCAAGCTGCTGTGAATGCATTGCAAGCTGGCCGCTCGCACGACACACTCAGCGACTACCCGAAAGCGTTTCGCAGCAGCTGGCTCTACACCGAATTGCACCAGACCCGCAACTTCAAAAATTGGTTCAAAAAAGGCAAGCTCATGGGTACGCTGATGACTGGCATTGAACAATGGTTTTTGCCGAAACTGGGCATCAGCACACCGCCTTGGACATTGCACAACCACAAGTCGGATCACCAATCGTTGGACGCTGCTGCGCACAGCCAGCGCATTTCATACCCCAAGCCCGATGGTGTGTTGTCGTTTGACAAGCTCTCCAGCGTGTTCATCAGCAACACCAACCATCAAGAAAACCAACCAGCCCACTTGACGTTGAAAGACGACAGCGTGCCGGTGCGCATCAACTTGGCCACTTACGATGGACCCGAGGGCCGTTATTGCCCTGCCGGAGTTTATGAATATGTCAAAGCGGATAACGGTGAAGACCGCTTACAAATCAACGCCCAAAATTGTGTGCATTGCAAAACATGCGACATCAAAGACCCGACACAAAACATTGTGTGGGTGACCCCTGAAGGCGGCGGCGGGCCAAATTACGCAGGAATGTGAACATGACCAAATACCATTCAGAACACACGTGGGTACGCATTGAAGGTGGATCGGCTTTCGTTGGCATCACTGTCCATGCCCAAGACACCTTGGGCGACATCGTGTTTGTGGACTTTGCCGACACAGGCAAGTCTTACGACCAAGGCAGTGTGGCTGGTGTCGTGGAGTCGGTGAAAGCGGCTGCAGACGTTCACATGCCAGTGACCGCCACCGTGCTCGAAGTGAATGAAGCCTTGCGTGCGGACCCTTCGTTGGCAAACACCGACCCAGAGGGTGCCGGTTGGTTTTACAAAGTTCAACTCACCCACGCCACTGAATTGGAAGGCCTCATGGATGCCGCTGCCTACGCGGCATTTGCAGGTACTTGATCAGTTTGACGTCGTTTCCCTGAGCGCGACAGCCAAACGCTCGATGCCTTCTGCAATTTTTGGTTCATCTGCGGTCGCAAAACTCAAGCGGATGGTGCTGCTGTCTGGGTTGTTTGCAAAAAATGGCGCGCCAGGCACAAAAGCCACCCCTTTTTCAATGGCACGTTTGGCCAACAGATTGCCATCGGTGGTGTGACCTGTTTGACCGGTGAGCCGGGCCCATACAAACAAACCGCCCAAAGGCGCATGAAACGACAAGCCCGCGCCCAGGTGTTGATGCAAAGCCTTGGCCATCGCATCTGCGCGACTGGCATACACGCGACGCACTTGTTGCAATGTGGCAGGCATCCGATCGGCTTGCAAATACTTGGCTGCTGTCGCTTGGGCGAAAGTGGATGTGTGCGCATCGCTGAACTGCTTGCACATGGTTGCGCGCGCCAACAATTCGGGAGGGGCCACCATCCAACCAATGCGCAAACCGGGCGACAACACTTTACTCAAAGAACCGCAATGCACCAACCATTCGCGGCTGCCCGGCACTTGTGAACTCAACGCCAGCAATGAAGGCGGTGGCGCCTCGGTGAAATACAAATCGCCATAAGGGTCGTCTTCCACCACCACGGTTTTGTACTGAACGGCCAAATTCAAAATGCGAAGTCGACGCGCCAAGTTGGTCAGTGCACCGCTGGGGTTGCCAAATGTCGGGACCAAATAAATCAGCTTGGGGCGATGTTGCTTGACCATGGCCTCGAGAGCATCCACATCCACCCCATCTGCATCCACAGGCACTCCCAGGACCGTCGGGCCGTACAAGCGGAAGCACTGGATGGTGGCCAAAAAAGTTGGTGACTCCACCAGCACGGTGTCTTGGGGGTCCAACAAAGTTTTGCCAACCAAATCCAAGGCCTGCTGACTGCCTGTGGTGACGATCAATTCATCGGCCCGCAAACCTTCCACCCCTTTGGACTGCATGAAACCAGCCAACTGCTCGCGCAACGGGTTGTAGCCCTCGGTGGCACCATATTGCAAAGCCGCGCCCGGTTCATCACGCAACGCACGTTCACTGGCTTCGCGTATGCCTTGCACATCGAACATGGCACTGTCAGGAAAGCCACCCGCAAAACTGATGATGCCCGGTTTCCCGAGCAGTTTGAACAGTTCGCGAATGGCTGACGTTTCAACCTTGTCTAAGCGTTGGGCAAATTGCATATGAAGATAATTGGGTTCTGACCCCAATAAAGTGAATGATGAAAAAAGAGCACATCGAACCATTCTTTGCGCGGCTCAAATCAGCCAATCCGCAGCCGAATACCGAGTTGGAATATACCAGCGTGTTTGAATTGCTGGCCGCTGTGTTGCTCAGTGCACAAGCCACAGATGTGGGTGTCAACAAAGCCACTCGCCGATTGTTTGCCATCGCCAACACGCCACAAGCGATATGGGATTTGGGTCTGCCCGCATTAGAGCGCCACATTCAAACGATTGGTCTGTTTCGCAGCAAAGCCAAGCATTTGATGCAAACCTGTCAGATCTTGGTGGAACAACACCAATCACAAGTGCCTCGCACACGAGAAGCCTTGGAGGCTTTGCCTGGGGTCGGCCGCAAAACCGCCAATGTGGTGTTGAACGTGGCGTTTGGTGAACCCACCATGGCGGTGGACACCCATATTTTTCGGGTGGGCAACCGCACCGGTTTGGCCCGCGGAGACACCCCTTACGAGGTTGAGATGGGGCTGCTCAAGCGGATTCCTAAAGACTACTTGGTGGACGCTCACCATTGGTTGATATTGTTGGGGCGGTATGTCTGCCAAGCCCGCAAGCCGCTGTGCTGGCAATGCCAAGTCTCAGAATGGTGCAGTTACAAGCCTAAAACTGTCAGAGACTGAACCCGCGACTGCACCCTGACTCACACGTCTTCCAATTGATCGCGGGCCGTGTGAATGGCTTGCTTCAATGTCTCCAAATGGCCAATGTGATTGGCCAACACCAAGATCAGGCGCGCATTGAGCAAATGGCTTTGCGACTCTGTCAATCCTTCGTGAGACTCCATCAAGGCTTCGTAAAACGCATCGCCTGGTTCAAAGTCACCGCGCGCATCAGACTTGTTGACATGGAAATTCGGCTGGGTGATCAAAGAGGACATGGCGGCGCTTTCGATTGAAACTGGCTTCAGCTTAGCAAATTTTGTCGTCAGACTGGTTCACGAAATCGTTGACGTTAAGCGGGAAGCACGACCCATCTGTCGGGCAAGCGGTGAAACACCAAACGATGCCCAAACACTTGCTGCAAACATTCGTGTAGCTGTGGATCATCGACTGGGGCCTGCATGACCAACCGTCCCTTGTCCATCACCACCAACTGCGTCGCACACATTGCCAAATTCAGGTCGTGCAACACGCTGACCACCGTATGTCCTTGCGCGGCATGGCGGCGAACCGTTGCCAACCAATCAGATTGGTGAGGCAAGTCGGCGTTGGCAACAGGCTCGTCCATCAGCAACACAGGGGCTGCCACGGCCAATGCACGGGCCAGCAACACGCGCTGCCTTTCTCCACCTGACAATGTCCCCAGACTGCGGTCTCTCCAAGCATCGATGCGTTGCGCTTGCATGCACGCGTCCACCACCTGGTGGTCTGCCGCCGTCGCACCTTGCCACCAATGTTGGTGCGGCAGGCGACCCAGCATGACCACATCTTGCACAGTCAGATCATCCAACGACACATCGTTTTGCGACAACCATGCCATGTGACGAGCTCGCTCTCTGCCTGAAAACCCAGACAGTGGTTGACCTAGCAACCACACTTGACCCTCGCTGGGCAGCAAACCTGCCAAGGCTTTGAGCAAGGTGGTCTTGCCAGCGCCATTGGGGCCGACCACGCAGGTCCAACAGCCCGGCTCAAAATTGACATGGATGTCATTCAACACTTGACGCTGTCCACGCCAAACATTCAAACCTTGCGCGGCCAACGTCTTCATGGTCTATCGCCCTGACTGCCATGCATGACACGCAGTCGCCACATCAAATAACCGCCGCCCAAAACTGCGGTCAAAACCCCGACGGGCAATTCTTGCGGTGCTAACACCACACGCGACAAGATGTCAGCCGTGCAAAGCAACACGCCACCGGCCATGGCGGACAACCATGACCGCGTCACAAATCGCATGCCCAATGGCGACCGAATCAACTGCGGTGCGACCAGTCCGACAAACGCAATCAAGCCTGTTTGAGCCACCGCGGTTGCTGTGGCCAGCGCCATGGCAGCGAGCAACAACATGCGCAATGGCACCACTTGCAAGCCCAAACTTTTCGCGGTGTCTTCGCCCAATCCCAAGGCATCCAAAAATGCGCTGAGCCGCCAAGCCGCCAAGGCACACAACAGCAACACCACGGCCATGAGCACACAGGCCGAACCATTGACCATGGCCGTGTTGCCCAATAAAAAGGATTGCATCGCTGGCAACAAATGCGGTTGAGTCACCGTGAGCAATGAAGTGAATGCGCCCAACACCACACCAACCACCACACCGGCCAGCAACAACCGCAAGGTGTGCTGCACCCCATTGGCCAGCATCAGCGTCAACAACACGGCCAACCATGCACCAACAAACGCGGCTCCCGTCAGGCCCAAGCGCCATACCCAGGGGCCGCTCCATTGGACATCCCATGGCAGGTGTACGCCGCCCCATGTCCCCAACACCAGCGCCAAACCCACGCCCAAGGTGGCCCCTGATGCGCTTCCCAGCAAATATGGGTCAGCCAATGGGTTGCGAAACAAGGCTTGTGCCAATGCGCCAGACAAACCCAACAACGCACCGGCCAGCCAAGCGCCCAAGGTGCGCGGCAGTCGGATGTCCATGACCACAGGGTCAGACGTATCCAACATCCATTCGAAACCTTGGCTGCCAGCCGACAACCCCAGCATGAACAACACACCACTGAGTGACAACCAAACAAGCGCCATGGGCCACGCGTTGGAAGAACGAATCGCACTCATGGTGTGGCCGCTTTCTTCAAACAGTTCACCAAGGTTTGCGCTGCTTCGCCGATGCGTGGCCCTGGCCGAACCAACACATCAGCTTGTGCGTTGGTGAGTTTGCACAACCGATGTGATTTCACAGCATCCAAGTTTCGCCATCCCGGGCGTTGCGACAAGGACTGGGCCATGGGCTCGGCCAATACCATCCAACGGGGATTGGCTCTCACCACAAATTCAGGATTGATTTGTGGGAATGCGCCCAAGCGTTGATCGATGATGTTGCGCAAACCCAGTTTGCTGATCACGCCACCAATGAAAGAACGTTCACCCGCCGCGTAACCGCCCGTGCTGGCTTCAAAATACAAAGTATTGCCGCGCATCTCCGCTGGCAATGACTGCGCGGCTGATTCAACCGAACGCATGGCGCGAGACCACACTGCATCTGCGACAGCATCCGGTTGTGACAAATGCAGTGCCTGGGCGATCACATGCAAACTGCGCTCCACATCGCTCAAGGTTTGCGGCTCTAAGGCAATGACTTGAATGCCTAACGATTCCAGTCGTGCAACGATGCGTGTAGATTTGCCAGCCAACACCAAATCAGGCTTGAGTCTGACAATGGCTTCCACAGAGGCGTCGTACAAACCGCCCAACTTGGGCAAAGTTTTGACTTGCGCTGGCCAATCCGCGTAGTTGTCAGTGCCCACCAATCGACCGCAGGCATCCAAGGCACACACGGTTTCAGCCAATGAAGGCATCAAAGTCACGATCCGCATGGGTGCTTTGGTGATCGTCACGTTCACTTGCCGGTCATCCACCACAGTCACAGCGTGTGCCATGGACATACAGCACACCCCGACCAACCAAAGGGTGAATTCACGCATGTGCGGCCACCCATTCGCTGATGATGCGGTGCAATTGGTTGACGCCATCGGTCAATGCCGCCGGTCCGGGTTGCAAGATGTCCGCGGACTTGATTTCAAACAATTGGTGGTTGACCACCGCAGGTACTTCAGACCAACCACTTCTGGCCGCCACCAGTGCAGGGCGAAATTTTTTGCCACACCAAGAACCGATGATGATGTCAGGCTGTCTTCTGACCACTTCCAGAGGATCGGCGATGATGCGGTTTTTTCCAAGCGATTGGGTTGAGAGTTCGGGAAAACAATCGTCACCGCCCGCGATGTCAATGAGTTCAGACACCCAACGGATGGCGCTGATCGCAGGCTCATCCCACTCTTCAAAATACACACGGGGGCGACGGGCAAACCCGATGGCAGCTTGTTGCAGGGTTTGCAAATGCGATTGCATGTCCTTGATACGACGCATTCCCTGCTCTGCTTCACCGACCATGGCAGCCACTTGGTACAGCATGGAAAAAATCTCATCCACGCTGCGCTGATTGAACACAGTGACTTGAACGCCATGACGGATCAGTTGTGCCGCGATGTCTGCTTGGAGGTCAGAAAAACCAAACACACAATCGGGTGCAAGCGCCAGTATTTTGTCGATCTTGGCGCTGGTGAACGCCGACACTTTGGGCTTTTCTGCGCGCGCGATTTTGGGGCGCACGGTGTAGCCCGAAATTCCCACGATGCGATGCGACTGACCCAGCAGATACAACCATTCGGTTGTTTCTTCGGTCAGGCAGATGATGCGTTGGGGAAGCACAAGATTCTCAATTACTTGAATTGCCACTGCATTGCAGTGAAGAAAGTCACGCCCGGCATGGCGTAATTGCATGGGTTAACACCTCCAGCAGTACAACCGTATTGCTTGTAATTGACATCAAACAAGTTGTCTACCCTGTTGGTCCATTGCCACCCTTGCCCGAGAACAGTTTGGGTCCAGATATTCACCAAGCCGTAAGCAGGGAATTCAACTTTATTCGGTGCATCGTCAAAGCGCTTACCTGTGTATTGGTATTCCAAACCTGCCTTGGTCAATGTAAATTGTTTGTCCACTGCAAGCCTCATGACTTGTTTACTTCTTAAACTCAGCTGCTTTCCTGTATTGGTTCCTGAGTCATACAAAGGGTTGAGAAGATCAATGCTGGTTTGAAAATTAAATTCTTCGATTCGCGTTTGTGCAGAAATACTGATGCCTTGAATTTTGACTTTGTCTACGTTGTAATAGTAAAAGGTAGTGGAATTGGCAGAAATCAAATTTGCGATTCTGTTTTGAAACAAGGAACTTCGGACATGGGTTTCCCCATCTTGAAATTGCATGAATACCTCAATCGATTGATTGGTTTCTGGCGACAAACTGGTACTGCCGTATTGTCCATATAACTGTTCAAGCGAAGGGGCTTTGAAGCCTGTTCCTTGCTGTACCCCTATGGTCCATGCTGACGCCAATCCAAATGCATACCCCAACGAATAGGAGCTGTGCTTACCAAAGGTGTCGTAATCATCCCATCGCGTTCCGACATTGAAACGATGGGAATATGAATTCAATTGGTACCCCAGTCCATAGCCATATTGTGAGCGTGCCGATGCAATGGCTCTGTTGTAGGTATTGACAGCTGAATTGAACATGTCTTTTTTATGCTCAAGGAATCCCGTGAAATTACCCGCTACAGTTTTAGATTCATGGTCAATCGCCATGCTTTGCGTCTTGGTGCCATAGTCATAAGCCAAGTCGTTGGTAGTCGGCGCATCTGAATTGGCTTTGACTTCCGATTGGTTGAATTTGATTTTGCTGAATTGATTTTCATTCCAACTGGATAACCACTGTAAGCCGTTCGCAGTGAGTTGATTGTGGTTGGTGATATCAGTACCTCCGTAATAAGACACCGACTGATAAAACTGTTTTGATTTCAGACCCACCCACTCAATACGGTGTTCATTTGTAATATCAAAACCTAACTTAACAATTCCAAAATCATTCGCTTTGGCTTCTTTGCTCGGTGAATGCGTCAAATCTGGGCGAGTGTTGTAGCCATCACTCGAAAAACTGCTTAATTGCAATGAATAGTCCAGAGCGTCTCGCTTACCCGAAATTTGCCCAGTTGTTTGCATGGATCCCATGCTTGCAAATGATTGTGAGATTTGAGGGCGATCCTCAACAGTTCCGCGTCTTCCAAACAATTGCACCACTCCTCCCATGGCATCTGAGCCGTAGATCGTGCTGGTGGGTCCTTTGACCACCTCGACCCTGTCAACCATGCTCAGCGGAATCATTTCCCAAGGCACACCTCCGCCCAAACGCAAACCATCTTGAGATTCAATTCGAATCCCTTCGATGTATAGCGGGGTCATGCGAGATTCGGTGCCTCTGATGTATACCGAATGGGTTCCATAACTGGTGGACTGAACGCCGGGTAACTTGCCAAGTGCCTGGGATAAATTGGAATGACCCATGGTCTGTAAATCATCTTTGTTCAACACATTGACTTCGTTCAACACAGAATCCATGGGTTGTGACATTCGACTTGCAGAAACAAACACTTCCCCTAATTGATTGGTTTGAGCTTGTGCGAGGGAAAAAAGCATTAAACAGACAAGTGCACTGACGCGCATGCCCGATAACAAACGGTATGAGAATTTCATGATGATGACCAGCCAATTGCCCTCACCGCCTTCCCCGACAGTGCATGGACGTTACGAAGCCACGACGAGCGCGACTCCACCTTGTTGGCCGGTATCCGGGCTGGCGAAAACAACCTTGTCCGCCTTCCCAGTTGCTTGTTCAAGGCAACCAGTGGCTATGTGGGACAGGGCGGAAACACCTGGCAGTGTTTCGTTCGCTTGACCGTTGCGGGGGCAGCGCAGGCTGGCTTTCTTCTCTTGCCATGTACCGAAAAGATGTACTTGGTCGAGGGAAAACTTCTGCTTCCCGTTGAACTGCGGTGTGTGAACCACACCGCGAGCACCAACAAGCGCATTCTAGCCACAAGCGCTCGCGACACCCCTAAAATGCCGCTCATGCCTGAAAATAACCCACTGGATTCCGTACTTGAACGTGTTGAGCGACTGCTGGTGCGTTATGAAGAACTCAAACGCACCAACGACTTGCTGGTGAGTCAAGTGGAGACGCTGACACAAGAGCGCGATTCGCTCAAGTCCCGTTTGCAAGCCGCTCGCAGTCGCATCGACGGACTGCTTGACCGGCTGCCCTTGGACATCAAGGACGGCGCATGAACCAAGTCGAAGTGCAAATCATGGGGCAGAGTTACATACTCGGTTGTCCTCTCGGCGCAGAAGAGCGTTTTCAATCTGCTGTTCGCAAAGTGGACTCTGCCATGTGCAGTATTCGCGACGCAGGAAAAATCAAAGCCCGCGACCGAATTGCTGTCTTGGCCGCCCTCAATCTCGCGTTCGAATTGTCAGATTTTTCGGCAGTGCCGAGCGAACCCGTCACTTCCAATCACAACCTCAACAACCTGTTGCATCGGCTGGACACGGCTTTAGGGCACGATGGTCACCTCTTATGAATCAAGCTCCTACAATGACCATGTCTGCAAGTCTGCTGGGTTTATATTTCTTGAACCAATGCTCTATGGAGCCCCGGGCTTGGAACATCGTCTTGTGAGCGTGATCATCTCGCGAAGATGAACCCAACACTTGACTGACCTCGCCCACCTGAACCTTTTGTTCAGGATGACAGCCCGGCAGATCCTTGCAGACACCTTATCCATGTTGTACCCCACCACTCCCTTTCTTTTTACATGAGTCTTCGTATCGCCATCGTCGGCGCCGGTGCCATTGGTGGCTACCTTGGTGTCAAACTCTCCCTCGCTGGTCACGATGTGACCTTCATTGCCCGGGGCGCCAACCTGCAAGCCATCCAGCAGAACGGCATGAAGTTGTTGCTCGATGATGGCCAAGCGTTGCATGCCCAAGGCGTCAAAGCCACTGACATCGCAGGCGCGGCACAGTACGACTACGTGTTGGTCACGCTCAAGTCGCACCAAGTGGCGCCTGTGGCCGCCGACATCGCGGCGCTGTGCCATGACCAAAGTTGCATCGTCACCATGCAAAACGGTTTGCCATGGTGGTATTTCCATCAATTGCCTGGCGAATTCAAAGGTAGACAACTCAGCAGCTTGGACCCGCAAGGTCAACTCTGGGGTTTGCTCAAGCCCGAACGCGTCATTGGTGCCGCCGTTTACCCGGCGGCAGAGTTGATCGCACCCGGTGTGGTGCGCCTGATAGAAGGCAACCGATTCACTTTGGGCGAACCCAGCGGAGACAAATCCGAGCGCGTCACGCAACTGGCCCAAGCCATGATTGGCGCAGGTTTCAAAACCCCGGTGTCCAATGACATCCGCTCTGAGCTCTGGGTGAAGTTATGGGGCAACCTCAGCTTCAACCCGGTGTCTGCGTTGACACATGCCACCTTGCAAGACATCGCCGAATTTGCACCCTCGCGTGAGGTGGTTGCCCACATGATGCAAGAAGCCCAAGCGGTGGCCGAGCGAACAGGTATTCAATTCAAAATCAGCATCGACAAGCGCATAGCGGGC
>CANGZG010000058.1 GCA_947458415.1 Comamonadaceae bacterium
ACCGTGGTGGTGAGCACCCGTTGGTACAAGGTGCTGATGCGTCCGGCCATTTGGTCAGGTGGCAAGCCCGTGTAGGCCCATGCCACAGCAATCACGGGTATTCGAATTTCAGGAAAGATATCGGTTGGCGTTTTCAGTGCTGCCAGCGGCCCCAGTATCAGCAAGAGCAAGGCCATCACCACAAACGTGTAAGGACGCTTGAGCGCCAGGCCAACAACATTCAACGCCATGTTTGTCTTTCTTCAATAGCAACCGACGGTGATGACACCCGGCGAGCGAAAGGGTTTTTGTGAATGCGATTATCAACATTTTTGAAACCGTTTCGTGAAGAATTTCAGACTTTTGGTGTGATTGCCATCAGCGAGTTGCAATTCCTCGTCCAAATAAGTTTCGCTGGGTTGGCGCAAGCATTCGTACAACTGACGACAGGTGTCACGCGCGGCCTCTCCCGGCCATTTCGCGGGCAGCAAATCCAAAGGCAGCAACGGGTCTTGCAGCAACAAGCGTCTGTAGTCGTGGATCAGCAGCAAACGTAGCAAAAAAGAGGTTTCATTTTGAAGATCGGTGTCAGAAACAGCATGGTTTTGCCACTCAAGTAACAAGGGCCGATAGGTGGCAACAAAATGTTGGTAGCGCTTAGCGAGTTCGTTCAAGCCCCAAGTTTGCGAAACCACTTCAGTGTCACTCAGGCGACCTTGTAATGGCAAGCCCGAGGCCACCAGCGGCCAGACAGCCTGGTGCATGTGCCCCAAACCGCCTCGATGCAACAAGTCAAAAGCTTGTGCAATGTCGGCGCTTGGGTGAACAAACGCCAGGTTTTGCCAATTGCCGAAACCTTGCCAGCGCAATGCTTTTTGAAGGTGCGTTTTTTCTTTGGCGGTGATGCCCGACGAAAGCATCAGCAGCCGCCACTGCCCATCCCAATTGGGTGAGCGACTGGCATAAATGTGTTGTGACGCGGCGGCAATGCGGCTGATGCCACTGGCACTCAACGCGTAGTTGGTGCGTCTGCCATGGGTGTGGGTTTGCAGCCAATCGTCTTTGACCAGCCGGTAAATGGCGGTGCGGATCAACCGCTCATTGACTTCTAAAGGTGCCAGCAAACGGATCAAACACCCAAGCCAGACCGAACCACCGCGTGGGTAAACCATGTCGCCAAACAAGGAAACGATCAGCGAGCCCGCTTGCACACGTTCTTTTTGAATGAACCTTTGTATGCGTTTGTCCGTCAGTGAAGCCATGGATGGGGAGTGGGTCGCAGTCAGCTGTTGCCAAGAATCAACATGATACAGAATTATTTGTTTTTAAAATAATTCTGTATCAGTTAAGATCTGTTCACCAACCCACAGGTGAACCCATGTACACACAGTCATTCAGCGTGCCCGACAGTGGAAACAGTGCCCACCCAGCGCCTGCCATCAAGCCAGTGCTCAGCGTGCAAGAACAGCAGTCATTGGCGCAGGCCCAAGCCCGTTTTGATGAAGTGATCGATGCCGATGGCAAGATCGAAGCCAAGGATTGGATGCCCGAGGCTTACCGAAAAACCTTGGTGCGCCAAATCAGCCAACATGCGCACAGCGAAATTGTGGGCATGCTGCCCGAGGGCAACTGGATCAGCAGGGCACCCAGTCTCAAACGCAAAGCCATTCTCATAGCCAAAGTGCAAGACGAAGGCGGGCATGGCTTGTATTTGTACAGCGCAGCGGAAACCTTGGGCACCAGCCGCGATCAAATGCTTGATGCCTTGCACACCGGGCGCGCCAAATACAGTTCCATCTTCAATTACCCCACACTGACTTGGGCCGATGTCGGTGTCATCGGTTGGTTGGTGGATGGTGCGGCCATCATGAACCAAATTCCCTTGTGCCGATGCAGTTACGGCCCGTATGCACGTGCCATGGTGCGTATCTGCAAAGAAGAATCGTTTCACCAACGCCAAGGGTTTGAATCATTGATGGTGATGATGCAAGGCAATGCCGAGCAACAAGCCATGGTGCAAGACGCGGTCAACCGATGGTGGTGGAAATGCCTGGCCATGTTCGGGCCACCTGACGCAGACAGCACCAACAGCACCCAAGGGATGCGTTGGGGCATCAAACGTGTCAGCAACGATGACTTGCGCCAAAAATTTGTCGATGCCACCGTGCCCCAAGCCAAGGTGCTGGGCGTGACCTTGCCCGACCCCGAGTTGAAATGGAACGAGGCACGCGGTCATCACGACCATGGTGCCATCGATTGGGATGAATTTTGGGACACGGTCAACGGCAATGGCCCTTGCAACAAAGAGCGTTTGGCCACACGCGTCAAGGCCCATGCCGATGGCCAATGGGTGCGCGACGCCGCGATGGCCTATGCCCGCAAACAGCAAGCGCGCTTGCAAACGCCCAAGGAGGCTGCATGAGCCAGAACGAGCATGCCAACGAATGGCCGTTGTGGGAAGTGTTTGTTCGCAGCAAACAAGGCATCGAACACAAACATTGCGGCAGTTTGCATGCCGCTGATGCGCAACAAGCGATACGCATGGCGCGGGATGTTTACACACGACGACAAGAAGGCGTGAGCATTTGGGTCATTCCGTCGGCATCCATCACTGCCAGCGACCCTGCTGACAAAGAAAGCATGTTCGACCCTGCCAAAGACAAGGTGTACAGGCACCCTACGTTTTTCGTTATCCCGGATGAAGTGGGGCACATGTGAGTCACTTGATGGACTATGCCTTGCACTTGGCAGACAACGCGCTCATATTGGGTCAACGCAATGCCGAGTGGTGTGGGCATGGGCCGGTGTTGGAAGAAGATTTGGCTTTGGCCAACCACTCCCTGGATTTGATCGGTCAAGCGCGCTTGCTCTATCAATGGGTGGCCGAGCATCGGGCTGATGGCAGTACCGAAGATTCGTTGGCCTATTTCCGAGACCCGCACGCATTTTTGAATTTCACGCTGTTGGAGTTGCCACACACCACGGCGCTGGCGCCATCTGCCCGCGCCGACAGAGATTACGCGGTCACCATCGCGCGAAATTTTTTATTCAGCAGTTACATGGTGTTGGTGTGGGAGGTGTTGCAATACCACCCCGAACCGCGACTTGCTGCGATAGCTGCGAAATCATTGAAGGAAGTGCGCTACCACTGGCAGCATGCGGCAGATTGGTTGATCAGGTTAGGTGATGGCACGCCAGCGTCGCATGACAAGGCGCAAGCCGCTGTGAATTTTTTGATGCCATACACCCAGGAATTTTGGTGCGAATGGCCCGCTGCCAAACACGCTTTGCCTGATACCCAAGACATGCAAACGGCATGGTGGACCATGGTGAATGAGGTTTTGAGCGAAGCCTGTTTGCGACTGCTTGAGGCCAAAGGCCACGTCACCCAAGGCGTGCATGGCATCCATTCTGAACACATGTCGTATTTGTTGGCGGAAATGCAAAGTTTGGCCAGACAGCACCCTGGTGCAACGTGGTGAGTGACCCCCCAGCCTTGGCGCAACCGTTGCCTTGGGGACCCTTGGCATTGCCTGTGGGTGATGCTGAAGAGGTTGCCATTTGGACCTTGCTGGAATCGGTTTGTGACCCGGAAATCCCCGTGCTTTCGCTTCGAGAAATCGGTGTGCTCAGAGCCGTCAACGCGACGCCGCCGGTGTGGCAACTGTGGATCACACCGACCTACAACGGCTGCCCAGCCATGTCGCAAATGAAAGAGGATTTGTTGGCCGCCATGCAACAAGCAGGCAAACAAGCCGAGGTGTTGACTTGCTTGGCACCTGCGTGGTCCAGCGATTGGATCACGGCCTCAGGCAAAGAAAAATTGCGTGCCTATGGCATCGCACCGCCGCATGCATTGGCCCAGCAAGCGGGTACCCAGCGAATACGCTTGGCGCCCAAAATGGACAGTGCGCGAATTGCTTGCCCGCAGTGCCACAGCTTGGACACCACAGAAACATCACCGTTCGGTTCAACCGCTTGCAAAGCCATGTACAAATGCTTGGCGTGTGCTGAGCCCTTCGATTATTTCAAGCCTTATTGATGGTGATGGCCCATGTCTGAGCGTCGAACTTTCCATGAATTGCAAATCGCTCGCGTGCGTGCCGAAGCCGCGGGCTCGGTGGCTGTGACGCTGTCAATCCCGCCTGCCTTGCACGAGATGTTCTCTTTCAACCCAGGTCAATTTTTGACATTGAGAGCAGTGCTGGGTGGGCAAGAAGTTCGCCGCAGTTATTCCATATGCAGTAGCGCAGACCGGTATGCGCAGACCCATGACATAGAGATCGGCATCAGGGCCGTGCCAGGCGGTGTGTTTTCTTCTTGGGCCGTGACGCAATTGAAAGCTGGCGATGTGATCTCCGGCATGCCGCCCGATGGCAGGTTTGTCTCGCAAGCGGCGAATGCCATTCACCGCGTGGGCTTTGCGGCTGGGTCAGGCATCACGCCGGTGCTGTCCATCATGTCCAGCACCTTGGCGCAGCAAGCGAATTCACGGTTCACATTGGTTTATGGCAATCGCAACATGGCATGCGTCATGTTCAACGAAGAATTGCAAGATCTGAAAGACCGGTACACCGATCGTGTGACGCTGATTCATGTGTTGTCACGCCAAGCGCAAGAGGTGGCGTTGTTGCAAGGTCGTCTTGACGAAGCCAAAGTCAGTCAATTGCTCAACGCGGTGTTGCCGCCAAAGACCATTGACGAAGTGTTTGTTTGTGGCCCCGCTGACATGATGGACCAGACTTGCCGTGCGTTGCAAACGGCGGGTATTGCCGCAGACCGTGTTCACAGCGAGAGATTTTCAGCGCCTGACCAACCTGTTCGCGCGTCAACAGACAGCCAACAAGCGCTTGTCAGCGATGGCACAGCTTCGGTGTCACTGACCTTGATATTGGATGGCAAGCAGCATTCGCTTCGCATGTCGCCAGCGCAAAAGATCTTGGATGTCGGATTGGCCGCCGGTTTAGACCTGCCGTATTCCTGTCGTGGGGGTGTGTGCTGCACCTGT
Source organism: Comamonadaceae bacterium (assembly GCA_947458415.1). Classification (GTDB taxonomy): domain Bacteria; phylum Pseudomonadota; class Gammaproteobacteria; order Burkholderiales; family Burkholderiaceae_C; genus Limnohabitans. The sequence goes on from CANGZG010000058.1 coordinate 4,988, forward strand.
CGGGCCAAAGTGATGCACGGCAGCGTGGCCATGGAGAAAAACTTCACGCTGGAAGCCTGGGAGACCAACCAAGGGTTTGTCCTGTCGTGCCAGTCCAAGCCAACCAGCGATGCGGTGACGTTGAGCTTCGACGAACGCTGACCGCAGCAACTTGTCATGGCTTTAACCCCTTGCCCATCGGGTGGATGGGGTGTTTGCGAATTTCTGTGCGCGGTCTGCATTAATATGCGCTCACCATGCTTATTCACTCGCCATGTTGAACCACCGTCGCGTCATCTTGTCACTGATGCTGTGTGTCAGCACATGGGCATCTGCACAAACCCCTGTGGGCTTGTTGGCGTGGACCCAAGCGCACCCCGACTGGAAACTTGATAAATCCGAATTGGCGCATGTCGCCAGCCAATGCGCCACGATGTACGACTTGATCGGCAATTTTTTTGCAGCCAATCCGATCCACGAGGAGCAACGCCGCAGCGCCAACATATTCATGTCGCACAGTGACATTTATGCACGCATCGGGTATTTTTTGAGCATCCGACAAGGCATGAGTGAACAAGAGGCGGTGGCGCAACAAACCGCGTTTCAAGCACATTTCAGCCGACAAATGCAAGACAATTTGCAGGCCCACAAAAACATCATGGTGCCTCCACTGAGCGAAGACGTGGAAGTGTGCATGACAAATTTCAAATATGCGCAGGTTCAAGTTCGTCAGTTGGAAGCGGAATACGCCAAAACCACGGCAACACCTTCTGCACCGGTGACACCAGGCGACAAATCGTTTGACCTTGATACCTTGGCCTTGATTTGGGAATTCATCAAATCCAAAACCCATGCGCCCACCGATGCCAGCATGCCTCGTTTGGTCATTCAACCAGGGCTTCCCACGACAGCGCGCATGGTGTTTGAATTTCCTTCAGAGGACCAACCTCAAAACCAATTGCAAATCAATGTGTCCCCTCGAACCTTGCAGTTATGGAGCCGTCCGATGGTGAATTGGGCCTTGGGCCACGAGTTGGTGCATTACGCGATGTTGATGAGAGAAAACCAATGGGTGCCTCAAACGGTTTATCAAAACACCATCAAGCACCATTGCAACCCGGAATTTTTGAAATTGACCGGTGACATTGCCGATTTGATTTCAGATGCTCAGTCACCCAGTCGAGAAAGATTGCGCATGTATTCAGAGGTGTTTCGCAGTTGTACCCGACACCCGGATCAATGAGCGAAGCCAGTGGCTATGCCAACCAAAGCCACAGCACATAGGCACACAGCGACCACACCGACAGCACCCACACCACACCCCATCGACTGACTGGCTTGGCCTCGTGTGTTTGCATCCATGCTTGGGCTTGCAGGTGGCAGTCTTCTTTCACATGCAGAGGTAACCACTTGACTGCCAACCAGACCAGGGCGGGTACCAAGATCGCATCGTCAAGGTAACCCAACACGGGAATGAAATCGGGAATCAAATCAATTGGGCTGAGGGCATATGCCACTGCCAACGCGGCTACCCATTTCGGCAACAACGGTGTTTGCGGATGTTTGCAAGCAAACCAGAGCATGACCGCGTCTTGTTTGATGCGTCGTGCCCAGGCACGAATGGCTTGTGACAACCGCGTACTCAACGCTGTTCCACCCAGCGGTCAAACAACTCACGCGCAGCCTTGTTCACAGAATCTTCGGGATGGGTTTCGCAATGGGCATTGAGTTTTGACACGATGTCTTCATTCGCAGGCAATAAGCTGAACACATCCTTGCCTGTTTGAGATTGGCGTGCATCGCTCAATCCACTGAGGTAGCCATACACCCACTCACGCTGCACCACGGTGCTGAGGTTGGCTTTGCGTGCGGTGTTCCAACCACTGCAAGGTCGGGTGGTCATGTCCATGGCAATCGAGACGTTGCAAAAACACCCAGCGGCAAGCGCCAGCGAAAATGAAAAAAGTGAAGTGGAATATGGCATACAGTCAGTGTAAGACCGCCAGCCAGCGTTCGGTTCAGGCGACACCCAAGTAGATTTTTCTGACATGGTCATCTTTGGACAACGCACGGGCCAAGCCTTGTTGCGCCACATGCCCATGTTCCAGAATGTAAGCGCGGTCCGCAATTTGCAGTGCCGATTGGGCGTCTTGCTCAGCCATCAAGATGGCAACACCGCTGTCGCGAATTTGACGAATGGCATTGAAGATGTCCATCTTCAAACGGTGCGCTATGCCCACCGATGGTTCATCAAGCAGCAACAGTTTGGGCGCACCCATCAATGCACGACCAATGGCCACCATTTGTTGTTGTCCACCGGACAAGGTGCTCACCATTTGCTGGCTGCGCTCTTGCAAAATTGGAAACAACTGATAGACCTTTTGCAAATCTGCGGCTATCGCCGCTTTGTCGTGGCGCAAGTAAGCACCAAGTTGTAAATTTTTCAGCACAGTCAATTCGGGAAACAAACGTCGGCCTTCGGGGCAGTGGCAAATGCCCAAGCCCACCACACGCTCTGTGGCCACTTCATGCAAACTGTGACCGTCAAAACGCAACACGCCTTGTGAATCGATTGAACGTGAAATGGCTTTGAGCAAAGTGGATTTACCCGCGCCATTGGGCCCCAGCACGGCCACCAATTCACCCGGCATGACGTTCAGGCTGATGCTCTCTAAGGCCATGGCTTTGCCGTACGAGGCGCTGAGTTGGTCTAGTTCAAGCATGCGGGTCCATGTCCAACGGGTTTTGTTTGCCAATGTAGGCTTCAATGACGCGCGGGTGGTTCACGATGTCTGTGGGAGACCCTTGTGCAATGATTTCACCGAAATCGATGGCCACCACACGCGACACCAATTGCATGAACTCACGCAACTTGTGTTCGATCAGCAAAATCGTCAAAGCTTGTTGCTGATGCAACTGTCGAATGAGGGCAGACAGGGCTTCTATTTCCGATGAGCCCAATCCAGCGAACGGTTCGTCCAGCAGCAACAGCTCGGGTTCGGTGGCCAAAGCCCGCGCTATTTCTAGGCGACGCAAATCACCGTAAGACAGCAATTCGCTGGGTTGTTGGGCTTTGTCTGCCAGACCAACTTGCGACAACAAGTGCATGGCGCGCTCACCCAAGTCATGGTGCTTAACGCGTGGCCCCAAGCTACCGACCAACACATTTTCAAGCACCGTCAAGCCCACAAAGGGTCTGCACAGTTGAAAGGTGCGCGCCACGCCCAAGCCGACGATGGCATTGGCTTTCATGTGACGAATAGATTTGCCATGCAGCAGCACTTCTCCTGCGTCAGCAGGAATGAACCCTGTCAATAAATTGAACAAGGTGGTCTTGCCTGCGCCATTGGGCCCCAAGATGCCGACAATTTCACCGGGGTGCAATGTCATGTTGAAATGTTTCAACACATGCAATCCACCGAAATGTTTGTCCAATTGATGGACCTGCAACAAGGCGCTCATGACGACTTCCCTTTGTGCCGCAACTTGTGCCAGACAGGGGCGATGATGCCGTTCGGCAGGAAAAACAAAATGAAGATCAACAACAAGCTGTAAATCATCAAACGCCATTCACCAAAGTCACGCAACCCCTCGGTCATCACGGTCAACAGCAAAGCGCCTCCGACAGGACCAAAAATGCTGCCCATGCCGCCCACATACACCATGGTGATGATGGTGATGGATGTGACCACGGCAAACAACTGAGGACTGACTTGCAATTGGTAATGGGCATACAGCGCGCCGCCCAAACCCGCGAATGCGGCGCTGATCACCAGTGACAGAATTTTGTATTGCGTGATGGGCAACCCAGCCGCCAAACACGTGGCTTCGTCACCGCGAATGGCACGCAAAATCAAACCCCAGCGTGATCTCGCCATCCATGACAAGAACAGCGTGACCCCACCCAAGACAGCCAGCACAAACCAGTAGTAGTGCAAATGGTTGGCAATCAAGGGCGTGATGTCTTGTATGCCTTCTTCTCCCCCAGTGTGTTCCCAAAAAATTAACATCAATCGCTGCATGATGACCGCAGAGGACAACATGGCCAATGCGAAATACGGTCCTTTCAAGCGCAAGGTGGGAAAACCGAGCACCACCGCAAACAGCATGGCCACGACCATGGATGCAGGCAGACTCCACCACGGCCCCCATCCCATTTGCACGTTCAAAAAACCGGCGGCGTAAGCCCCTACGCCAATGAACAGGGAATGCCCAAAATTCTCGCGACCGGTGAGACCTGACATGAAGTCCCAACTGACTGACCAAATGCCATAGATGGCTGCCACGGTCAGCACACCGACCAAATAGTTGCTGGTGAAGACCACAGGCAGCGCGGCCAACACAAGCAATGCCAGCAAACCAAACCCACTGCTGATGGCATCCAGTCCTTTGAATGTTTTCATGGGGGTGACAAAGCCTCAGAACGCTGCGCGTTTGCCAAACAGGCCAGCAGGCCGAAACACCAGCATCAGCAGGGTGGCCAACACTGACACGATTTCTGTCCAACTGCCTGAGACACCGTACGCAACCAGTGTTTCTGCATAGCCCAGCATGAGCGCGGCGGCGATGCTGCCGGGAATGGAACCCAAACCACCCACGACCACGATGGCAAATGCCTTGACGATAGGCAGCAAATGCATAGAGGGTTGAACCGATAAAAAGGGTCCGGCCATCACGCCGGCCAGCGCAGCCAGACCAGCCGATATGCCCATCACCAAAGAAAAAATACGGTCGCTGGGGATGCCCATGTATTTGGCAGCCAACGGGTCTTGTGAGATAGCCAAGATCGCACTGCCTAAGCGGGTGAATTGAATGAAAGCATACAAACCACCAATGGCAACGATGGCCACCGCCAGAGTCAGCAAACGTTGGCCAGCCACGTCCACGCCCAACAGGTTGAACTTGGTGTCGATGAACGCGGGCACATTGCGGTACTCGGAACCAAATGTCAAAAACAACGCTTGCTCAACCACCAACGCCGTGGCGAGCGAAATCATCAACACGCCTAACTGTGAGTGGCGCTGGGGTCGTATCAGAATTTTTTCTACCAGCATGCCAAACACCGCAACCAGGGCAATCGACAGCAAAGCGGCTAACCACAATGGCAAACCAGCCAGTGTGGTCAGTACATAAGCCGAATACGCACCTAATGCATAAAAAGAACCGTGTGCCAGATTCAGGATACGTGCGACGCCAAAAATCAGCGTGAAGCCGACCGCCAACATGGCATAAATGGCGCTGGTGACTGCGCCGTAAATCAAAATCTCCACTATTTTTTCATCCAAGGTGGCAGTATGAATTTGCCTGTGCGCAACTCTTTGGGATAGATCACGGCACGCTCACCTTTTTCTTGCCACTGCACAAACATGAAATTTACTTTGCCCTTGCCAGCTTGGACATCGTGCATTTCATCAAACGTGATTTCTCCAGCCACGCCTTCGTGCTTGGTCTTCTCCAATTCTTTGATCACTTTTTGTGTGTCAAAACTGCCAGCCCGTTTCACTGCGTCGGCATAGATGAACACCGCGTCATAAGCAAAAAAGGCCGAGTAGACAGGGAAGTTGGCAGAGTTCTTTTTGAACTCGTCAAAGAACGGAACTGTTTTTTTGGTGATCGGTGCGCGAACCGCAAAATTGGCTGCGATTTGAGAAATGGACTTTCCGCCGATGCGCGTAAAAAAATCGCCATCCATGCTTTTGACATCAATGCCGCCGTAAGGTACAGGCACTTGCGCATCATGCCATTGCTTGGCAAACACATCGCTTGAAGCATGCGACAGCACAACCACCATGTATTGAGCGCCACTTGATTTGACTTTGGCCAGCAGGGGAGAAAAGTCCGAAGTTTGCGTGTCAAACAATTCAGTCATTCGAACATCTGCGCCAACTTCCTTGGCACCTTTTGACAAGATGGGTACCAAGTCTTGTACCCATTTGGCGTTTTCCCCGACGATGGCAATGTTTTTGTAGCCCAACTCGCCAATGACAAAGTTGGAGATGAAATCAACCAGTGCGCGGGCCTGATGCGCCGCATTCACCGGACCCACGCGAAAGATGTATTTGTAATTCTCGTAGTCTTGCTTGACTTTGTTGGTGATGGAAGGCGACGCTGCACCCACGCCCAAATAAATGGTTTTCGCCGCAGAGATGTGTGGCAATTGCGCCAAGGTCACGCCACTGGTGTAGCCGCCGATCAGCAAATCGACTTTTTCGTCGGCGGTGAGTTTTTTGATGGCGCTGATGCCTGTCTCGGGGTTTTCTGTTTCATCGGCAGACACCAATTCAAATTTACGCCCCAGCACCCCACCTTTTTTGTTGATGTCATCCACAGCCATTTTGACGGCGGTCAGTGTGTCTCTGCCCACTTGCAATTGCACAGCAGTAGGAACGCCGATACGCAAAGGTTTGTCCTGTGCATACAGCAAATGCGGCTGAAGCAGTCCGCACAGCGACAAACAAACAGCTGCGAAATGACGAATCGTGATCAGTGAAGAAAAATGTGCCACAGAAAGATCCTTTGCATAGGTGAATGCTGGTTTTTCGAATTCTGAGAACAACTGCGTTAAAAATGCAATAGGCTAAGCCCTGAGCAATGGCCGCAAGCAAGGGGTGTAACCAAAGACAATTGTTGTTAAATAGAGCTTAAGTGATACCTGAAAGCCTTGCTTGGATGGACTAAAGTCAAATGATTTGATGGGACATGAAGATGCGCGTATTGTTGCTGGGCGCAACTGGAACAATCGGACAAGCCACCGCTGCGGCACTGGTGAGAGACGGCCATGAAGTAGTGTGCTTGGTGCGCGATAAGTCGATTGCACAAAGGAATGATTTGGCGGTGAAGTTGCAACAGCAACTGGCAGGCACCAAACTGCAATTTGGTGATGCTTTGAACGTGGCCTGCTGTGCCAAGGCCGAATGGTTACAACCCTCTTTTGATGCACTGGTGTCTTGCCTGGCTTCTCGCAATGGCACCCCGCGTGACGCATGGGCGATTGATTACCAAGCTCATGCCGATTGGTTGACACTTGCCGTTGCCAAAGGCATCAGGCATTTTGTTGTTTTGTCTGCCCTGTGTGTGCAAAAACCATTGCTTGGGTTTCAGCAAGCCAAATTGGCTTTTGAAAAAGAACTGATGGCATCTGGTTTGACTTATTCGATCGTCAGACCCACCGCATTTTTCAAATCGCTGTCGGGTCAAGTCAAGCGTTTAAAACAGGGCAAACCTTTTTTGTTGTTTGGCGATGGTCAATTGACATCTTGCAAACCCATCAGTGACCACGACTTGGGTCAATTCATGGCCCAATGCTTGACAGACAGACAACTGCAAAACACCATATTGCCGATTGGCGGACCTGGTCCTGCCGTCACCCCATTACAGCAGGGGGAATATCTTTTTGAATTGATGGGCATGAAACCGCAGTACAAGCGTGTTCCTGTTGCCCTGATGGACACCGTGATTGGTATGTTGAACCTGCTGGGAAAGGTCATGCCAGCATTGGCTGACAAAGCTGAATTGGCTCGGATAGGGCGCTACTACGCAACAGAATCTATGTTGGTTTGGGACCAAGAAAAGCAAGCATACGACGAACAAGCCACACCTTCATTTGGTGAAGAGACTTTGTTTGAGCATTACAAGCGGATGGTGGAGAACAACATAGATGTTCCATTAGGTGAGCATTCGGTATTTTGAAATGCCATGTATCCAGATTTTGATTGCCGCCGCAAGCAAGGGCATTTGCAATGTCAGGTGGGCTCATTAAGAAAAGAGACCTGAAGGCCACTGTATGCACTGAATGCACTGAATTCTGTGTGTGCCCAATGAAAATGGTGGCGCTTCACGGATTCGAACCGCGGACCTGTGGATTATGATTCCATCGCTCTAACCGACTGAGCTAAAGCGCCGAGCCGCAAATTATAGCGAGACTTGGGCAGGGGGTTTGGCGTGGTGATTTGGAATCAAAACCAGTCTTAACGTCGGTAAATTTCTTTGCGGTTGCCAACTCGTAAAACCAAGATCACCAGTCTTTGGTCCTCGA
>CANGZG010000059.1 GCA_947458415.1 Comamonadaceae bacterium
CGGTGGCGGTCAAACCCGCATAACCTTTGCCCGCAAACAGGTTTTTGCCGTCTTTCCAGATGGACTGGTGAACGTGCATGCCAGAGCCGTTGTCCCCGACGATGGGCTTGGGCATGAAGGTCGCTGTTTTGCCATAAGCGTTGGCCACGTTCCACACCACGTATTTGAGTTTTTGTGTCCAGTCAGCGCGCTCAACCAAGGTGCTGAATTTGGTGCCGATTTCGTTTTGACCGGCACCAGCCACTTCGTGGTGGAACACTTCCACAGGAATGCCCATTTCTTCGAGCAACATGACCATTTCAGCGCGCATGTCTTGGGTGCTGTCGACCGGCGGCACGGGGAAGTAACCGCCTTTGACCGTGGGACGGTGGCCGCGGTTGCCGCCTTCGAGTTTGGCGCCGCTGTTCCAAGGCGCTTCGTACTCGTCAATTTTGAAGAACGCGCCGGACATTTCATTGCCCCACTGCACGTTGTCAAAAATAAAGAACTCTGGCTCGGGACCAAAGTAAGCGGTGTCGCCCATGCCGGAAGCTTTCAGGTAAGCCTCTGCGCGCTTGGCGATGGAACGGGGATCGCGGTCGTAGGCCTTGCCGTCACCGGGTTCGAGCACGTCGCAAGACAACACCAGCGTCGGTTCTTGGAAAAACGGGTCAATGAAAGAAGTGTTGGGGTCGGGCATCAGCAACATGTCAGAGGCTTCAATGCCTTTCCAACCGGCGATGGAGGAACCGTCAAACGCATGGCCTTCAGAAAACTTGTCTTCGCTGAACGCTGAAATGGGCACGGAGACGTGCTGTTCTTTGCCACGGGTATCGGTAAAGCGGAAGTCAACAAATTTGATTTCGTTGTCTTTGACGTCCTTCATGACGTCGGCGACGGTCTTGGCCATCAGTTTCTCCTGAGAGGTTAGTGGGAAATAGAAAGTTCGTCATTGTCGTGCATGATTTATGCCACCCATCCTCGAACCGGAAAAAAGTTGACAAGGCGCCGTCAATCGGCGGCTTGCGGGGAAATTGGTTGACCCATGCCGGCTGTTGGCACACATTGGGGCGTCCAAACACGCATCAATCACGCACTTTATCGGTGCATTTGAATTATCGCACCAATTCAGGGCCTAATTTTGCACCGAATGTGTGCAGTCCTGCCACCAGTTGTCCGAAGGCCTGTTCTACCAACGGCACCGGCCCCTTGACGCCCAATTCAATGTGCCGGCCGTATTCGGGATGGTCCACACTGGGCAGACTGAACACCTTGATGCCCGCAAATTCGGCTTCGATGGCTTCCATCAACGGCGTGAGCGTGGCCTCCATCGATCCCATGACGATCACCGATTTCTCCATGCGCTCACCGGGTCGCGCCATGTCTGCATAACAAGTGGACAACACCCAGTCGATCATGGGCCAAGCCATCACCGGAAAGCCGGGCACAAAATGCACCGTCCCCGCAGGGCCGCGACAGGTGAAACCCGGGATCTTGTTGTAAGGGTTGGGAATGATGTCTGCACCCGCAGGAAAACGCCCCATGTTCAATCGGTGCAAATTGTCTTCGCGCATCGGTTCGTAAGGCAGGCCTTGTTCCAAGGCGACATCGCGGGTGCGCTCACGGATCAATTGCTCGGCTTCCGGATGCAACACCAGCGCCACGCCCAAGGCAGCGGCGGCTGACTGGCGCGTGTGATCGTCTGGCGTGGCGCCGATGCCACCACAGCAAAACACCACACCGTGGCGGGCGAATGCCCTTTGCAGGGTTTGCGTCAAGCGCTGCGGGTCGTCACCCACGTAATCTGCAAACGCCAGACTCAAACCGCGAACGGTCAGCAATTCAATCACCTTTGGCAGGTGTTTGTCCTGGCGCTTGCCGGAGAGGATTTCGTCACCGACAATGACCAAGCCGAATTCAGGCGGTAGGGTTAAGTTACTCATCAGGTTGATGCTAACAAGGATAGTTTCGTGAAAAGAAGACATCTCATCGGCGCGTTGGCGCTGGGCACGGGCGGATTGGCGATTGGTTGGAGCGTGTGGCCGGCGCGTCAAAGGCTCGTCACGACCTCGCCACTGCCTGACATCGCCACACAACCTGCGTTCAATGGTTGGGTGCGGATCGGCGAAGACGATCGCGTCACCGTGGTCATGGCGCGCAGCGAAATGGGACAAGGTTCGCAAACCGGATTGGCCATGTTGCTGGCCGATGAGCTCGGCGCTCGCTGGGACCAAGTGCAAATCGAACAAGCACCCTTTGACAACATCTACAACAACCAAACCGTGGCCGTCGATGGCTTGCCATTTCATCCCGACAACCAAGGCCAACTCAAACGCGTGGCGCAATTCCTCACGGGCAAAACCATGCGTGAATTCGGGTTGATGATGACGGGTGGTTCGTCCAGCATCAAAGATTTGTGGCGACCCATGCGCGAAGCTGGCGCCAGTGCACGCGCCATGTTGGCAAGTGCGGCGGCATCGACATGGCAAGTGCCCGTGACAGACATCCGCATCAACGATGGCGTGGTCTCGCACGCGTCAGGCAAATCGGCCCGCTTCGGTGAGCTCGCCTCCCTCGCCGCCACACAACCCAGACCCGAAACCGTCACGCTCAAAACACCCGACCAATTCAACTTGATTGGCCGTGCGCTGCCTCGCTTGGAAACCGTCTCCAAAGTCAATGGCAGCGCCATCTTCGGATCGGATGTGCGTCTGCCCGGCTTGCTCTACGCGAGTGTCGGCATGAACCCGGAAGTGGGCGGTACGTTTGAAAGCTTGGATGACGCCAGCGTCAAACGCATGCCGGGCGTGACAAAAGTGCTGGCCGTGCCCGAGTTGTATGGCAGCACCACCGCCGTGGCAGTGGTGGCGAAATCCACCTACCAAGCCATGAAAGGTTTGCGCCAATTGCCTGTGATTTGGTGCCCAGGCAAAGCCACCGACATCTCTGACGCGACGGTGCAAGCCAGCTTCAAAGAAGCCTTGGACAGCCAAAGCGGCTTCACCTATTTTTCAACCGGCGATGCTGACAGCGCCATCGCTGCTTCAACCAAGCAAATCCACGCCGAGTACAGCGCGCCTTACTTGGCGCACGCGGCCATGGAACCACTCAGTTGCACCGTCTGGTTCAAAGACGGTGGCGCACAAGTGTGGGCTTCGACACAAATCACCGACTTGGCGCGCCATGTGGTGGCCAAGGTGCTGGGCATTGCCGCCGACAAAGTGCAACTTCACTTGACCCTGTTGGGCGGCGGTTTTGGGCGTCGTTTGGAAATGGACGTCATCGCGCAAGCCGCATTCATTGCCAAAGCCTGCGAAGGTTCGCCCGTGCAAGCGCTGTGGGACCGCTCGCAAGATTTGCAGCATGACTTTTACAGACCGGCCGCGGTCAGCCGCTTTAAAGCGGGATTGGACGCCAAGGGTCAATTGAGCGCTTGGCACAACACGTCCACCAGCCAAGCGGTTTTGCCGCAGGTGCTCAACCGTTTGTTTGGCTTGCCCGCGGCAGGGCCAGACAAAACCACCGCCGAAGGCGCGTTTGACCAAGCCTATGAATGGCCGCATGCCAAGATCAGTCACTGTGCGGTGGACCTGCCTGTGCCTGTGGGTTTTTGGCGTTCAGTGGGGCATTCGCACCAAGCGTTTTTCAAAGAAAGTTTTGTCGACGAGGTTGCGCATGCGGCTGGGCAAGACCCGTTGGCGTTTCGTTTGTCGCTGTTGAAAAACCACCCTCGCCACGCGCGTGTCTTGCAAACAGTGGCTGAAAAAAGCGGTTGGAAACCCGCGCCATTCAAAGCCGCTGATGGCAGCCAACGTGCGATGGGATTGGCATTGCATGAATCTTTCGGCAGCATCGTCGCGCAAGTTGTTGAAGTTTCGGTGGTCGCCAACCAAATCAAGGTGCATCGGGTGTGGTGTGTCATCGATTGCGGCACAGCCGTCAACCCCGACTTGATCGCGCAACAAATGGAAGGCTCAGTCGCCTTTGGACTCACGGCCGCGCTTCATGGGCGCATCCAACTCAGCAAAGGCAGAGTGCAACAAAGCAATTTCCATGATTACCCCCTATTGCGCATGCCAGACATGCCCCGGGTCGACACCTTCATCATGCCCAGTGAAGCCACTCCTGAGGGTGTCGGCGAGCCTGGCACTCCCCCAGTGGCACCAGCGCTGGCCAACGCATTGTTCACGCTCACCGGGCAGCGCTTGCGTTCGTTGCCCCTGTCGCTGACGGCTACTTCCGCTTGACGGTGTCCGCATAATGGGCCCCACGATGAACCACGACCCAAGGCAAGCGCATGAATAACTCAACCCTGACCGCGTTGCCATTGCCTGATGGTGTTCGGTCCCGCCAAATACAGACCAGCACCGGTCTTGACATGCATGTGTTGGAAGCCGGGTTCGAACCCCATGCACCCACCCACAAACCTTTGGTGGTGTTATTGCATGGGTTTCCTGAACTCGCGTTCAGTTGGCGACACCAATTGACCGCGCTTTCACAGGCGGGTTTTCATGTGATTGCCCCAGACCAGCGAGGCTACGGTCGCACGCTGGGCGGCGACGATGCGTTTGATGGCAACTGGCGTGCAAGCAACATGCTGCAATTGGTGGATGATGTGTTGGCCTTGGTGAACGCCTTGGGTCACACGCATGTGCATGCACTCATTGGCCACGACTTTGGCTCGCCCGTCGCCGCATGGTGCGCATTGACCCGCCCCGATGTTTTTCGCAGTGTGGTGCTGATGAGCGCACCGTTCTCTGGTCCCCCTGACGCGGCCACTGCAGCACAAACCCATTCGTTGCTGACGCAAGAAGTGGCAGCGTTGGAACAGTTGCCCGCGCCGCGTCAGCATTACCAGTGGTACTACTCGAACCGCCAAGCCAACGAAGACATGTGGCATGCCCCACAAGGTCTGCACGATTTCATGCGCGCTTACTACCATGTCAAGAGTGCCGATTGGGCACCCAACCAACCCTTTCGACTCAAAGCTTGGCAAGCCTCGGAATTGGCCCACTTGCCTCATTACTACGTCATGCCGCTTGGAAAAACCATGGCCCAAGCCGTGGCCGAATTCATGCCCGATGCTGCGCACATCCATGCATGTCAATGGCTGCCAGACAGCGACTTGGCGGTGTACAGCGCTGAGTACGCCCGTCGGGGCTACCAAGGTGGCTTGCAGTGGTACCGGTGTGGCACTGACCGGGATGAGTTCATTGCCTTGTCCCAATTCAGCGGACAAACCATTCACGTGCCGTCAGCATTCATCGCAGGTGCAAGTGACTGGGGGGTGTATCAATTTCCGGGGGCGTTTGAAAAAATGCAAACACAGGCATGCAGCGACATGCGGTTTTGCGAATTGATTCCCGGCGCGGGACACTGGGTCCAACAAGAGCAGGCGCAACGGGTCAACCGGCGCCTGCTGGATTTTCTCGACCAACTCTGAAAAGCGAATCAACCGATCAGGTCGACTTTGCCGTTGGTGTCCATCACGCCAGTGATGATGCTGAGTTTGGGGTGGCGCTTTTTCACGTTTTCACGGAAGATCGCCAAGGCCTCGCCATGCGCGTCGGTTTCTGATTCACGCTTGGACACGGCGGCTTCACCGAAGGCCAATTTGGCAGCACCGCAATCACGGTGGGTCAATCCCACCACACGCTTGATCTTGTGCAAAGACACGGTGATGTCGAGGTTGTCCCAATAGGTTTTGTGCCAAGCTTCAAACTTGGGGTGTACAGCACCGATCGGTCCACCGGCCATCACGAAATGGCTGTAGTTGTCTTCCAACTTGTCGCGGCTCACACCTTGCAACAAGCCCATGTATTGCCAGCTGAGGGTGGTGAAACGCGGGTCAATGCAATTGACCAACATCGATTCGTAGTTACCACTGGCGGCCCAACTGGCCGTGGGCGCGGCCAATGCCAACCCCGTGGCCATGGCACCGGCAGCACCCCAATTCAAAAAATCACGGCGGCCGATGGCATTGCCACGCTTGGCCACTGGCGGTGTACAGCACGCGCACGGTGCCATCTTGCTGGAGATGGATTTGAAAACAGGGTCTGACATGGGCTTCACCTTTTGAAATTATGAAAAAAACTGGCCTGATATTAACCGCCCACCAAAGGACAGCCAAAAAAAGATCAGCATAGGTAAAGATCGGCACGAATGCCAGAAAGTGAAACGAAATATCCTGCTTCTCAGGGTTTGTCACTAGCCAATGACGTGGTTTCTTTCAAGCCCGCGTATTGCGTGTGGCGCTGAATAAATACCAATTGGTTAATTTTTTCGTCTGGCACGCCCAAGATGGCCAAGGTATGCGTGGCCAAACTCAAGCTGACCTCAAACGCATCGGGAATCACCTCGTGCGCACCAGCCTGTTTGAGCAACACCATGTCGTGCTCATCTCGTGTTCTCACCAACACAGGCACGGTCGGCGCGTGTTTGTGTACCAAGGCGATCACCCCCAACGCGGTGGTTGTGTCGTCAAAACTCACCACCACGGCAGAGGCGCGGTTCAACCCCGCAGACACCAAGTTCGACAACTGAAACGAGTCCCCGACTTCAACCTGGTGACCGTCCAACACCGCAGACTTCACCACCTCGGGGTTCACATCCAACGCGATGTAAGAAATGTTTTGTTGCGCCAACAATTGACACAGGTTACGGCCTGTGTGACCAAAGCCGCAGACCAGCACATGGCGGTCAATCGCCATGGCATGGCTGGCGATGGTGGTGATTTGCAATGACTGACTCAGCCAATCATCAGGCGAGAAACGAAACACCAAACGATCGGCATGCTGAATCAAAAACGGTGTGGCCAGCATGGACAACACCATGGCGGCCAATACGGGGTTGGACCAACGCGGGTCAATCAAGCCTTGCGCCAACCCCAGCGTCAGCAACACGAAACCGAATTCGCCCGCTTGCGCCAAATAGATACCGGTGCGCGAGGCCACCCCGTTGCTGGCCCCGCCCGCGTAGGCCAGCACAGCGATCAACAAAGCCTTGACCAGCACAGGAATGATGGTCAACACCAACACCCACGGCCACTGTTGCTCGAGCACGTGCCAATCCAATTTCATGCCCAGCGTGATGAAAAACAAACCCAGCAACACGTCGTGAAAAGGTCGGATGTCTTCTTCCACGCGGTGTTTGTAATCGGTTTCAGCGATCAACATGCCCGCCATGAACGAACCCATGGCCATGGACAAACCTGCATGCTCAGTCAGCCACGCCAAGCCCAAAGTGATGAGCAAAATATTCAGCATGAACAGCTCTTCGCTGTTGCGGCGGTCGACGATGCGTAACCAAATGCGCATGGCCTTTTGCCCGCCCCACAGCAGCACACCCACCAACACCGCCGCTTTGAGCAAGGCCGTGGACAACTCTACCCACACATTGCCCTCGTTCATTTGGCCCAAGGCCGGGATGAGCACCAGCAAGGGCACCACGGCCAAATCCTGGAACAACAACGCACCAATCACTCGCCGGCCATGTTGAGAATCCAACTCAGCGCGCTCGGCCATCATCTTGACCACAATCGCCGTGCTCGACATTGCCAATGCCGCACCCAACACCACGGCGCCTTGCCAATTCAAGTCCCAAGGTAAATTGAACGATGACAAAACAGAGGCAAGCAAAAAATGGCCGAGCAAGGTGCCCAGCAACATCACCAACACTTGCGCCATGCCAAAGCCAAAGACCATGCGACGCATGCTCATCAACTTGGGCAGATTGAATTCGAGGCCGATCACAAACATCAGCAACACCACGCCCAACTCGGCCACCGATGCCACCGCCGCTTCGTTTTGCTCGACCAACACCCCACCCTGTGCCAAAAAAATACCTGCCATCAAATAACCCAACATCGCGGGCAAATGCAATAAACGGCAGCCAACCACGCCCATAACGGCAAACAAGAGATAAATTAAAGCGGTGTCTAAAGCGAGCATGGTGCTCGCAATGATAGGTGGTTAACATGACGCCGATGCTGATGTGCCATTTAGCATTCATTTACTGGTGAAGTATTTCAATGAACGAACTCGATCTGCCCGCATTGCAAACGGCATTGCTTGACATTCCCAGCAACGACAAACTGCGTGCGACCCACTCGCTAGACCATCCGCCGCGCATCTTGCTTTTGTATGGTTCACTGCGTGCGCGTTCATTCAGTCGCTTGCTGGCTGAAGAGGCGGCTCGCTTGTTGCAAGCCATGGGTTGCGAAACACGTTTTTTCAATCCCGAGGGATTGCCCTTGGCAGACGGTGCGCCCGAAGACCATCCGAAAGTGGTTGAGTTGCGCGATTTGTGCACTTGGAGTGAAGGCATGGTTTGGAGTTCACCAGAACGCCATGGCGCCATGACCGGCGTCATGAAAACACAAATCGACTGGATTCCGTTGGCGCTGGGCGCAATTCGTCCGACACAGGGAAAAACTTTGGCGGTGATGCAAGTCAGCGGCGGCTCGCAGTCGTTCAACGCGGTCAATCAAATGCGTGTGCTGGGCCGATGGATGCGCATGATCACCATCCCCAACCAATCGTCTGTCGCCATGGCTTACAAAGAGTTTGACGAACAAGGCCGCATGAAGCCGTCGGCGTATTACGACCGTGTGGTGGACGTGATGGAAGAACTGGTGAAGTTCACCTTGCTGACGCGCTCGGTGTCTGACTATCTGGTGGAGCGGTACAGCGAACGCAAAGAAGCGCAAGCGCTGGACACGAAAGTGCTTTGACTTTTTGATGGCTTAGCGAGCACCAAGTCAGTGCTCAGCTTGCAGAACAGCACTGTTTTGGGTCCCACTTTTCACAGGCGTTGTTCGTTTTAACCTCGGGAAAGTGCGACATCAATTTGAATTTGCGCGCAATCTCTGAGGCCTTGTAGTAATCAAAGCCGCAGCGTAACCCGGTCTTGGCCGATGGCGAAGGCATGAGGTACTTGCAAGTCTGGCACAACGGCGGTGGTGGAATGTTCACGGTGTGTCTCTGGGATGTGAAAGTACATCAGCAATAGGTGTGCCACCTGTTGCGCAACATGAGCATGTTCGGCTTTACCGGAGAGCTTGCCAAAGTGCCGCAATGGGGTAGGTGGACGCATTTGTTAAATCACCAAACCCATCCCATGGGAAAGCACCAGCCGAATAAGAACAGTATTTATTAATTATTTAAATGGGATTTAATGCCATTTAATTGATACCATAGCGCTCATTTTTTCAGCGCCGACATGACTGCTCCTCACTTCCAGCTTGAGTCTCTCCCCTACCAGACCGATGCCGTAGACGCAGTGGTGCGCGTGTTTGACGGCACGCCGAAAACCCTGGCCCATGAACAAGCTGGAAACCGTTGCCCGTTGAGCTGGGAACAGTTGAAAGACAACATCCAAAAGCTGGCACACCGCCACCGCATCAGCGACGAGCGTTTGCATTTGACCGAGCCACTGCAAGGGCAGCCCATCGATATTTGTGTGGAGATGGAGACCGGCACTGGCAAAACACTGGTGTACTTGCGCACGCTCTACCGTTTGCACACCGCGTACGGGTGGAACAAATTCATCATCGTCGTGCCCAGCGTGGCCATACGCGCTGGTGTCATGGGCACGCTGGCCGACTTTGGCTCGCAACTCGCACAAGTCAGCGGTCTGAACCACCCTGTCCCTGCTTTTGAGTACGACAGCAGCCGCTTGCAGCAACTCAAAACCTTTATCGACAGCCCCCAACCCGCCATCATGGTGATGAACAGCCAAGCCTTTGTGGGGCAAGGCCGCATCATCAGCAACGAAGAAAACGAAGCGCCCTTAGACGGCCTCACTTGGTTGCAAGCCTTGGCGCGCTGCCGACCGGTGGTGGTGATGGACGAGCCGCAAATGGGCATGGACACCGAAGCTGCTCTGAAAGCCTTTGCCGACATGCGCCCCTTGGCCAAGCTGCGTTACTCAGCCACGCATGCCAGTGGCCAAGCGCGCAACTGTGTGTACCGGCTCACACCTGCACAAGCGTATGAACAAGGCTTGGTGAAAAAAATCGAAGTACTGACCATTGATGCGCAAAACGCCGCTGGCAGTTTGCAACTCGAATTGACGGACACAAAAACTGCGCCGGGCCAACTCCCCAAAGCCAAACTCAAACTCTGGTTTCGCGGCGCTGACCGCGAGCTCCACTACAAAAAGAGCGCGTGGCTGTCAGCCAAAGCAGACTTGGCCCAAATCACCCAAAACAGAAACTATGACGGTTGGCGCATAGACCATATTGAAAAGTCGCTCGAGTCCGGTCAATGGCGCGTGCGTTTTGACAATGGCCAAACATTGGTGCAAGAACAACCTATGGGCGAAGACAAAGAAGGCTTGTTTCGCTTGCAACTGAAGTGGTTGATACACAGGCATTTCGAGAAAAAAGCGCGGTTGGCACCGCTGGGCATCAAATGCCTGTCGCTGGTGTTCATCGACAAAGTGGCGAACTATCTGGCCACTGCGGCGGGTGACACACCGCTGATCAAGCGTTTGTTTGAAGAGGAATACATCGCCAAACTGCAATCCCTCACAGGAAAGACTCCTGACGCACAAGCAGTGCAAGCCGTTCAAGCCAGCTATTTCGCGCAAACTGGCCAAGGCAATTACACCGACAGCGACAACGCCATGGCTAAAAACAGCGCCATCTACAAACGCATACTGACCGACAAAGCAGGCTTACTCAAACTGAGCGACCCGGTGGAATTCATCTTCAGCCACAGCGCCTTGGGCGTGGGTTGGGACAACCCGAATGTGTTCAACATTGCCACACTGAACGCGACACGAAGCCAGGACAAGAAACGCCAAGAGCTCGGGCGCGGCTTGCGCATTTGCGTGAACGAAAACGGCCAGCGCGTGTACGACTTGGATGGCACCGCTTTGGGTGAAGAACTCAACCTGTTGACTGTGGTGCCCAACCAAAGCTACCAAGCGTTTGCCCAAGACTACCAGCAGGAAATCGACGAGGCCTATGGCAAAGACTCGAACGCAGCGCCTCCCTTGCGAGAAAACCACAAAGGTCAACTGAAAAAAAAGGTGCTGCAACGCCGCGACGATTTGTTTGCCACCGAAGCGTTTAAACAGTTTTGGGACAGCATGGCCCGCACCACCCGTTACACCGTCGCATTTGATGAAGAACAACTGTTGCAAGACGTGGTGCCAAAGTTGCGCGACATCAGCGTGCAAGGCTACAGCGCTTCGATCACCAGCGTGCGCATTGCTTTGTTGGAAGACACCGAAGCAGAAAACCCGCAAGTCACCACCAGTTACATGGGCAGTGCACAAGCCGCGCTGAAACCGCGCTTCGCCCCGCAAGACTGGGTGCAAGCCATCGGCCAAGACAGCCGTCTTTCACAAAAAGCCGTGTGGCGCTTGCTGCAAGAGGCTTTGAAGGACACCCATTGCGCCAAACAGTTTGTGCTCAACCCGGTGTTGTTTGCACAGCAAGCCAGCAGCTTGGTACGCCGCGCTGAGCGTGAACACATGTTGCGCGGCCTGCACTACACACCGACCGGCGAAGTGATGCCATTGAACACGCTAAAGGCCGTGGTGGAAACTGTGAAAGACATTGCGCACACACCACAACGCGGTTTGTACGAGCAACAAGCCATAGACAGCGGCCAGGAAAAACAGTTTGCCGAAGCCGCAGACCAAGACTTGCAATTGATGTGTTTGCTGAAACTGCCCAGTGACTATTACATCCGCACCCCCGTTGGCAAATACACACCAGACTTCGGTTTGGTTTTTCAGCAAAGCGGTCACCACGCCATGGAATTGAATACCGCCCAAGCAGCCAAGCAAACCGCGTTTTTCGTGGTGGAAGTCAAAGCCACGCACGAGCTGAACGACACCAAAGCGCTGACCGATGAAGAAGTATTAAAGATTGAATGCGCGGCGCGCCACTTTGAAGCGCTGGGTTTTGCCACCCACATACAAGGGCGCACCGTGCATGTGCAACCCAAACATTTGTATGCCGCACCGCGCGACACCTATGAGTACTTCAAAAAAGTGGATGTGAACACGGAGTTGCAAACATGAAAGACCCACACACCTTGGGTTCATCGGAAAAATCGGTTGAATCACTCAGCCAAGCCAGCCTGTATGAATCCATCAGAAGCTTGTTGCTGGCCTCCCGCACCCAAGTGCGGCAAACCGTTAACACCGCCATGGTGCAAACCTATTGGCACATAGGCCGCATGATTGTGGAAGACGAACAAGGCGGGCAAAAGCGAGCGGCTTATGGCAAACAGGTGTTGCCGGAGTTGGCGCGCAAGCTAAGCGACGAGTTTGGCGTGGGTTTTGACGTAAGTAATTTGCGCAATATGCGACGCTTTTACCAGGCGTTTCCAATTCGAGAGACGCTGTCTCCTGAATTAAGCTGGAGCGCCTATCTGAGCCTGATCCGCATCGCAAACCCTCAAGCCCGCGAGTGGTATGCCAAAGAAGCCGCAGAGCAAGGCTGGAGCGTGCGGGCGCTGGACAGGCAAATTTCCACGCTGTATTACGAACGCCTGCTCAGCACGCAAGACAAAGCCAAGGCGCAAGTGCAAGACGAGGCCGCAGACAACATCGCCAAAGACGCAGCGCCCGACCCGCGAGACTTCATACGCGACCCGTATGTGTTGGAGTTTTTGGGCGCACCTGCCGTACCCGCTCTCTACGAAAAAGACTTAGAGCAAGGCCTGCTGAACCAGCTACAAACCTTTTTGCTGGAGCTAGGCAAAGGCTTTGCCTTCGTCTCCCGGCAAAAACACCTGCGGGTGGAAGGCGAAGACTGCTTTATTGACTTGGTTTTCTACTACTATGTGCTCAAGTGCTTTGTGCTGGTGGACTTGAAAGTGGGCAAGCTGGCGCACCAAGACGTAGGGCAAATGGACATGTATGTGCGCGTGTTTGACGAGCAGCACCGCCAAGAAAGCGACAACCCGACGCTGGGCTTGATTTTGTGCTCCGAGCGCAATGCGGCGGTGGC
>CANGZG010000060.1 GCA_947458415.1 Comamonadaceae bacterium
CAAATTCTGCGTGACATCGACTCCTTGGACAGCCACACCGCATTCCTGTTTGACAAGATCAACTTCTTGATGGATGCCACTGTCGGTTTCATCAACATCAACCAAAACAAGATCATCAAAATTTTCTCGGTGGCCAGCGTCGCTTTGTTGCCACCCACCTTGATCGCCAGTGTCTACGGCATGAATTTTCAATTCATGCCAGAGCTGCAATGGTCGTTGGGCTATGGCTATGCACTGCTGCTCATGGCGGCGAGTGCGGTGGTGCCGATGGTGTATTTCCGTCGGCGCGGTTGGCTGAAATAAACCGCGCGATTGCCAGCACTACGCTTCAAACAATTTCTTTAACGCGGCTTCGTTCGGCTGACGCACCACGCCTTTTTCGGTGATCAAGGCGGTGACCAATTCGGCGGGCGTGACATCGAAAGCGGGATTGCGCACTTTCACGCCCTCAGGCGCCCAACGCTGTCCGCCAAAACCGGTGACCTCATCCGGGTTGCGCTCTTCGATGGGAATCGCGTCGCCATGGGGCAAGCTCATGTCGATGGTGGACAACGGGCAAGCCACGTAAAACGGGATCTGGTGTCGATGCGCCAGCACCGCCACCATGTAAGTGCCGATCTTGTTGGCCACATCGCCATTGGCCGCCACCCGGTCGGTGCCGACCACAACCGCGTCGATCTCACCATGCTTCATCAAATGGCCCGCCATGTTGTCGGTGATCAACGTCACAGGGATGTGTTCTTGCACCATCTCCCAAGCGGTCAAGCGCGCACCTTGCAAAAAAGGGCGGGTCTCATCGGCATACACACTGATGCGCTTGCCAGCTGCCACGGCCGAACGAAACACGCCGAGCGCTGTGCCATGGCCTGCCGTCGCCAACGCGCCTGCGTTGCAATGCGTCAGCACCCTGGCGCCATCGGCAAGCAAGTTGGCCCCATGCGCACCCATGGCTTGGTTGATGCGCACATCTTCGTCAGCGATCTCGTGCGCCAATGTCAGCAACCCATTGGCCAATTCGGGCTGTGGCAAATGGGCATGTGCCGTTTGGTGTTGCCGCATGCGTTGCAACGCCCAAAACAAATTGACCGCGGTGGGCCGGCTGGCCGCCAGCACCTCAAAGCCATGCGCCATGGCTTGGGTAAACGCTTTCGCCTCTGTGTGTTGGTGCGCCAAGGCTTGCAATGCCACGCCATAAGCCGCCGCACACCCGATGGCAGGTGCGCCTCGCACCACCATGCTGCGAATGCCTTGCGCCACTTCATCTGCGTTGGCATAAGACAGGTATTCAAACCGCATAGGCAAAATGCGTTGGTCAATCATTTCCAGGCGGCCATTGCGCCAGCGCAATGTTTCGACGACGCCAGTTTTGGTGCTGCTGCTCATGTGTTGGTTTGCCCGTAGGTTTTGAATTTGTCGTGTACCGCTTGCATTTGTGCAGCATCCAAAATGTGCGGCTCCCCCAGTTGCAAAGCAATGCCATATTGCTCGCACAAGGACTCCACCTCCACAGCCACCGCGACGGCACGTTTCACATCTGTGCCCAAGGCGATCAAGCCGTGGTTGCCCAACAAACACGCGCGCCGGTCTTGCAGTGCCGCCAAGGCATGGTCTGACAAGGTTTGTGTGCCAAACAAGGCATAAGGCGCGCAACGGATGGTGTCGCCCCCGGCGATGGCGATCATGTAGTGAAATGCGGGAATGTCTCGGTGCAAGCAAGAAAACGCGGTCGCATACCGAGAGTGTGTGTGCACCACCGCATGGATATCGTGGCGCGACATGAGTATGTCCCGGTGGAAACGCCATTCGCTGGAAGGTTTGCCGGGCCCGAGTGCTTGTCCGTCAAAGTTCATGCTGACCATGGCGTCTGGGTGCAGGTCTTGGGCAGGCACGCCCGACGGGGTCACCAGCCAAGTCGATCCGTTTCGCACCGACAGATTGCCTGTGCTGCCTCGGTTCAGGCCCGTGGCGTCCAACCGCAATGCCGCTTCGCACATTTGTGCGCGCAAGCTGCTTTCGTCAACCGGCAAGCCCATGGTCAGTGGCGCGACAACACACGTCCCGCCACGGCATCCAGTTGTTTGACCAACGCCGGGTCGCGCGCTTGCGGTGACGTGATCAAGGCGAACGTCAATGCATGCCGGCAAGCGCATGCTGGGCCGTGCGTGTCTGCGGCGAGCGAGGGTGTGACGGCTTTGACCAAAGAACGGGCGTTGTCCGCATTGGCCATCATCACTTTGACAATGGCGTCCACTGTGACCGCGTCATGGTCTGGGTGCCAGCAATCAAAGTCGGTCACCATGGCCACCGAGGCGTAGCAAATTTCAGCCTCGCGCGCGAGTTTGGCCTCGGGCATGTTGGTCATGCCGATGACGTCGCAGCCCCATTGACGGTACAGACGGGATTCAGCCAAGGTGGA
The DNA here is from genome assembly GCA_947458415.1 of Comamonadaceae bacterium. Classification (GTDB taxonomy): domain Bacteria; phylum Pseudomonadota; class Gammaproteobacteria; order Burkholderiales; family Burkholderiaceae_C; genus Limnohabitans. Next base: position 2,417 of record CANGZG010000060.1, read on the forward strand.
GAACTGCGGCCCTTCCATCACCAAATACGTGCCGTTTCTGACCACGGGCAAGGTCAAACGACGGGCCGCGGCTTCCAAGTGGTCGCCCAACCGGTTGCACACAGGATGCGCCATCGACACATGGGCCACCAGACCGGTGCCAAAGAAACTTTTTTCGCGGGCAAAACTGCGGTCGATGAACTGGTCAACGATGACAAACGTGCCCGGAGGCAAGGATTCTTTCAGTGACCCCACGGCACTGACCGACACCAAGTCGGTCACGCCAGCACGTTTGAGCGCATCGATGTTGGCGCGGTAATTGATGGCCGATGGCGGGATCTTGTGGCCGCGCCCATGGCGGGGCAAAAACACCATGGGCTGACCGTCCAAATGCCCGAACAGGCATTCATCAGAGGGCTCGCCAAACGAAGATTCGATCTTTCGCCATTGCTTGTCTTGCAATGCATCGATGTCATACACACCGCTGCCGCCGATGATGCCAATCACGCCTTTGGCAGAGGGCTGGTTGCTCATGCGATGTGTCCCCCGTCAATCTCGCTTTATTCGATCGCCTTGACCATGTCTTCCACCACTTTTTTGGCGTCGCCAAACACCATCATGGTTTTGTCCATGTAAAAGAGTTCGTTGTCCAAACCGGCGTAACCCGCAGCCATGGAGCGCTTGTTGACGATCACGGTTTTGGCTTTGTAGGCTTCCAAAATCGGCATGCCGTAAATCGGGCTGCCTTTGATCATCGCGGCGGGGTTGACCACGTCGTTCGCGCCCAAAATGATCGCCACATCAGCCTGACCGAATTCGCCGTTGATGTCTTCCATTTCAAACACTTGGTCATAAGGCACTTCGGCCTCGGCCAGCAACACGTTCATGTGCCCCGGCATGCGCCCAGCCACAGGGTGGATCGCATACTTCACGGTGATGCCTTTGTGGGTGAGTTTTTCGGCCAACTCTTTCACGGCGTGTTGTGCACGCGCTACCGCCAAACCGTAACCGGGCACGATGACCACGGTTTCCGCGTTGCCCAAAATGAAGGCGGCGTCATCGGCACTGCCACTCTTGACGGGGCGTTGTTCGGCGCTGCCTGAGGCGGCTGTGCCTGCATCGCCACCAAACCCGCCCAAAATCACATTGAAGAACGAGCGGTTCATCGCCTTGCACATGATGTAGCTGAGGATGGCGCCAGAAGAGCCCACCAACGAACCCGCGATGATCAACATGCTGTTGTTGAGCGAGAAACCGATGCCTGCCGCTGCCCAACCCGAATAGCTGTTGAGCATGGACACCACGACCGGCATGTCTGCCCCACCAATCGGGATGATGATCAGCACGCCCAACACGAATGACAAAGCCAGCATCAGCAAAAACGCGTTCCAGTCACCAGTGAACATGAAGAACACGCCCAAACCAATGGTGGCCAGACCCATCAACAGGTTGAGCATGTGCTGACCTGCAAACACCACTGGCGCGCCTTGGAACAAACGGAATTTGTACTTGCCCGACAGCTTGCCAAAAGCAATGACCGAGCCGCTGAAGGTGATGGCGCCGATCGCCGCCCCCAAGAACAATTCCAAACGGTTGCCTTTGGGGATGTCCAAGGTACCCAAGCCTTGCGCCACGATGCCAAAGGCTGACGGTTCGACCACCGCAGCGATGGCAATGAACACCGCCGCCAAACCGATCATGCTGTGCATGAAAGCGACCAGCTCGGGCATCTTGGTCATCTCGACCCGCTGGGCCATGATGGCGCCCGCGCCGCCGCCGATCACCAAGCCGAGCAAGACCCAGCCCAACCCATCTGCGTGACCTGCCAGATTGACGATCAACGCCGCGGTGGTGAGCACGGCAATGGCCATGCCGCTCATGCCAAACAGGTTGCCGCGAATGGAGGTGGTCGGGTGCGACAGTCCTTTGAGCGCCTGAATGAAACAAATGCTGGCGACCAAATACAGAAGTACAACGAGGTTCATGCTCATTTGTCAGCTCCTGCCTTGGGGGCTTTTTTCTTGAACATGTCCAGCATGCGCCGGGTCACCAAAAAACCGCCGAACACATTCACGGCCGCCAGTGCCACGGCCAGCACGCCCATGGTTTTGCCCAGCGGCGTGACGGTCAAAGCGGCAGCCAGCATGGCACCCACAATGATGATGGCCGACACCGCATTGGTCACAGCCATGAGCGGTGTGTGCAAAGCCGGCGTGACGTTCCAAACAACGTGGTAGCCGACGTAAATCGCCAGCACAAAAATGATCAGGTTGGTGATGGTGTGGTCCATGCTTATTTCCTTTTGACGTCGCCGCCTTGCGTCATCAGGCAAGCCGCCACGATGTCGTCTTCCATGTCAACCGTGAAGCCCTTGTCTTTGGGCAACACCAGCTTCAAAAAATCCAGCACGTTGCGTGCATACAAGGCAGACGCGTCTGCCGCTACCAACGCGGGCAAATTGGTTTCACCCACCAAGGTCACCCCGTGCTTGACCACGGTGTGCCCGGCTTCTGTCAGCGGGCAATTGCCGCCGGCAGGCGCTGCCAAATCGACAATCACCGAACCCGGTTTCATGCTTTTGACCATGTCTTCGGTCACCAGCACAGGGGCGGCGCGACCGGGGATCAAGGCGGTGGTGATGACCACGTCGGCCAGCGCGACCCGTTTGGCGACCTCGACCTTTTGCCGTTCAAGCCAGCTGGGCGGCATGGGGCGGGCATAGCCGCCGACACCTTCAGCGGCTTCTCTTTCTTCAGCCGTTTCGTAGGGCACATCGATGAATTTCGCGCCCAATGATTCGACCTGCTCTTTGACACTGGGGCGAACATCCGAGGCTTCGATGACCGCGCCCAAACGCTTGGCGGTGGCAATGGCTTGCAAACCCGCCACACCCACCCCCAAAATGACAACGCGGGCGGCCTTGACGGTGCCGGCAGCGGTCATCAACATCGGAAAAAAGCGTTGGTATTTGTCAGCAGCGATCATCACCGCTTTGTAGCCGGCAATGTTGGCTTGCGAAGACAGCACGTCCATGCTTTGCGCGCGGGTGGTGCGCGGGGCGGCTTCTAAAGCGAAACTGGTCAGACCGGCAGTGGCCATGCGTTGCAAACCTTCGGCATCAAACGGGTTGAGCATGCCCACCAGCGCCGCGCCCGATTTCATGTGCGGCAATTCGGCGGCAGATGGCGCACGCACCTTGAGCACCAGTTCGGCGCCCAACGCGCCCGCTGCATCGGTGATCTGTGCACCCACCGCTTCGTATGCGGCGTCTGTCACGCTGGCGGCCACGCCAGCACCCGATTGCACTTTGAGTGTGTGACCTTGGGCAATGATTTTTTTGGCCGTTTCAGGGGTCACGGCAACACGGGTTTCACCCGCCGTGGTTTCGGCAGGCACGCCAATCAGCATGGTTATCTCCTCTACGCAATGGGCGAGAATCATCGCAGATTCACAACACGCCCGAAAAACAGGGATTTTGCACCATGACCTACCGTTGGAAGCCGAGTGTGACCGTGGCTGGCATCATTGAACAAGAGGGCCGGTATTTGCTGGTGGAAGAACATACGCCCAAAGGCCTCATGTTCAACAACCCTGCCGGTCATTTGGACCCCGGCGAATCGCCATGGGAGGCCTGTGTGCGCGAAGTGTTGGAAGAAACCGCGTACGCCTTTACCCCCACAGCATTGGTGGGTATTTACCTGTCGCGCTTTGGCAAACCGCCGACCCCGGACGACCCGGACGAAGACATCACCTATTTGCGTTTCGCATTCACGGGTGTGTTGGGCCGGCATGACCCTGATCGCCGACTCGACGACGGCATTGTGCGGACCTTGTGGATGGGCATCGATGAGATGCTGGCCAGCCAAGAAAGGCACCGCAGTCGTTTGTTGGTGCGCTGTGCGCAAGACCATGCGCGCGGTATCCGGTTGCCGCTGGACGCGATTTACACCGACCCGAGCGTGTACCTGCCCGGCGGTCCGGCCTGATTCAACGCGCGAGCATTTCAGCGGCGGGGTCGTCGGCTTGCATGACAGACTGGGCCCATGGTGCCAAGCGCTGCGTGTCAGCGCGCAACACCTCTTGCTTGACCCGCAAAATTTGCGTCGGGTGCATGGAAAAATAACGCAAGCCCAAGCCCAATAACAGCCGAGTCAATGCCGGGTCGCCCGCCATTTCGCCGCACAAGGCCACCTCTTTGCCAGCCGCCGCGCCTTGGGCAATGGTGTCTGCCAACAAGCGCAATATCGCGGGGTGCAACGGGTCATACAAATGCGCCACCTGTTCGTCGGCACGGTCGATGGCCAAGGTGTACTGGATCAAATCGTTGGTGCCGACCGATAAAAAATCAAAATGCTTTAAAAACAAAGGCAAGCTGAGCGCCGCCGCAGGCACTTCGATCATGGCACCGACCCGCAAGGGGCCGTAAGGGATGGATTTTTTGTCCAACTGTGCACGGGCGTGCGCCAACCAATGCAAGGTTTGCGCGATTTCTTTGGCATGCCCAAGCATGGGGATGAGCAAGTTCACCTGTCCGTGGGCCGCCGCCCGCAAAATGGCGCGCAATTGGCTGAGGAACATGCCGGGGTCGGCCAAGCTCCAGCGAATGGCGCGCAAACCCAGTGCGGGATTCAAATGGGCTTGTTCTTTGACCGTGCGATCCAAGGGCTTGTCTGCGCCCACGTCAACACTGCGGATCGTGACGGGCAAGCCTTGCATGCCCTCGACCGCGCGTTTATAGGCTTGGTACTGTTCTTCTTCGTCAGGCAATTTGCCGTCGCGGCCCATGAACAAAAATTCGCTGCGAAACAGTCCGACACCCACCGCGCCCATTTCCACCGCGAGTTGGGTGTCTTCAGGCAATTCGATGTTGGCCAGCAAATGGACGTGTTGGCCGTCGAGCGTGACCGCCGGGGTGTGGCGCAAGCGCGCCAAGCGCTCTCTTTCCAGCTCCGCCTGGCGTTGTTTGAACGCGTATTCGGCCAGGATGATTGGCGAGGGCTCCACAATGATGACGCCCGCATCACCGTCGATGATGACCCAATCGTCTTGCTTGACCAAATGGCTGGCACTGCGCGCGCCCACCACCGCAGGGATGTCCAAACTGCGCGCCACGATGGCGGTATGCGATGTTTTGCCCCCGACGTCAGTGACGAAGCCGGTGAACACGCTTTGTTTGAATTGCAACATGTCCGCGGGCGACAGGTCATGGGCCACCAACACCAGCGGTGCATCATGGCTTTCATCCAACAGCTGGTTTTGTTGCCATGCACTGCCTGGCTTGCGGCCCTTGGGTTGAGGCAAGCTGCTGGGCAAACCTTTCATGTGACGCAACAAGCGCTCCACCACTTGCTCAAGATCACCTTTGCGTTCGCGCAAATAAGCGTCTTCCATGTCATCAAATTGACGGGCCACCACTTCCAGTTGCGAGGTCAACGCCCATTCGGCGTTGTACAAGCGGTCGGTGACCCAATGCTTCACGCCATCGGCCAGCATCTCGTCTTGCAACAACATCATGTGCACCTCAAGCAGCGCAGGCAGCTCTGGCGGTGCGTCCTTGGGCACGGATTGGTGCAGCCGCTGGACCTCGGCCATGACCGCGCTGCGCGCCTGCGTGATGCGCTCGAGTTCCTCTTCCACTTGCGCAGGCTTGATGAAATAGTGCGCCACATCCACGCGGCTGCTGGCCACGAGCACGGCCTTGCCAATCGCGATGCCGCGCGCAACAGCCAATCCGTGGATGGAGAACGTCATCTCGGCCTCACGCGCCTTCGCCGAATTTGTCGTTGATCAACGCGAGCAGCGCGTCGAGGGCTTCTTTTTCTTGATCGCCCACGGTTTCGATTTCAATGTCCGTGCCCATGCCCGCCGCCAGCATCATCACGCCCATGATGCTTTTGGCATTCACGCGCCGCTCGCCTCGGGAAATCCACACCTGACAAGGAAAACTGCCCGCCAGTTTGGTGAGCTTGGCTGACGCTCTGGCGTGCAAGCCCAGCTTGTTGATCACGGTAATCGTTTGTTTCATAAAAGCCTGTTGTTGGAGGGTCAAGAACTGCTGTTGAGTTGAATCACCCCTTGCGTGCCGCCATCGAGCGCGCGCCGGGTTAACTCGTCTAAATTTTCATGGCGGTAGCACACGGTGCGTAGCAACATGGGCAAATTCACACCGGCCACCAGTTTGGCGTCTTGCGTGCACACCACGCGTTGGGCCACGTTGGCAGGCGTGGCGCCGATGACATCGGTCAACACCAAGGTTGGCGTGGACGCATCGAGCAACAACGACTGCATGGCATGGTCAAACGTGACCTCTGGCGCTTCTTGCGGCGGCACATCGATCGCGATAACCGCTTCGGCGCATTCGGGAAACACATGCAAGGCGCAATCCCGCAAAGCAGTGGCCAGCGGGGCGTGGGCAATGATCAGAATGCGTGTGCTCATGAACGGGTACTCGTGTTGGATTATCGCCCCAGCCACAACTGATGGAATTTCATCTTCACTGGCCGCACAACTCATGGCTTGGGCGACAATCCGCGCATGCATTCCTTAGACGGCGTCAAAGTACTGGATTTATCGCGCGTATTGGCGGGCCCTTGGTGCACCCAAACCTTGGCTGATCTCGGTGCTGACGTGGTCAAAGTAGAGCGCCCAGCGGTGGGTGACGACACCCGTGGCTGGGGCCCTCCTTTTTTGCCGGCCAAAGACGGGGGACACAGCGCTGAGTCGGCTTATTTTTTAGGCGCCAACCGCAACAAACGCTCTATCACTTGCGATTTGGCGAGCACTGAAGGACAACAGCTGATCCGTGAATTGGTCACCCGCGCAGATGTGCTGGTGGAGAATTTCAAAGTCGGCGACATGAAGCGATACGGGTTGGATCACGACACCCTCAAACAGATCAACCCACGACTGGTCTACTGCAGCATCACCGGCTTTGGCCAAACCGGTCCCTATGCGGATCGTGCCGGTTATGACTTTGCGGTGCAAGCCATGGGCGGTTTGATGAGCGTCACTGGTGAACGTGACGATGCAGGCGGTGGCCCGCAAAAAGCCGGTGTCGCTGTCGCTGATTTGTTCACCGGCATGTACGCCACCGTGGCCATTCTGGCCGGTTTGCGACACGCTGAGCGCACTGGCCAAGGTCAGCACATCGACATGGCCTTGCTGGACACACAAGTCGCCATGCTGGCCAACTTGGGGGCGAACCATTTGGTCAACGACCCCTCTGCACCGCCACCCGGCCGCATGGGCAATGCCCATGTCAATATCGTGCCTTACCAAGTCTTTGAAGTGGCGCGCAAACCCAATGGTGAACGTGACCACATCATCGTGGCAGTGGGCAACGACTCGCAATTTGCCAAGCTGTGTGAATGCCTGGGACAAGCTCAATGGGCAAGTGATGAACGGTTTGTCCGTAACCAAGACCGGGTCCGTCACCGTGACACCTTGGTTCCCCTGCTGGCCAAGGAATTGATGTCACACCGCAAAGCGCATTGGCTGGCCTTGCTGGAAAACGCCAAAGTGCCTTGCGGGCCGATCAACAATTTGGCCGAGGTGTTTGCAGACCCGCATGTGCAACACCGTCACATGGTGCAAACTTTTTCGCACCCGCTGCGTGAGGATTTGTCATTGGTGGCCAGCCCGATCAAGATGAGCGCAACGCCGGTTCGACACTCACTGCCACCACCCATGCTGGGCCAACACACCCAGCAAGTGCTGGACGAGTGGTTGGCCAGCCCGCCAAAGACTTAGCCGTTGGTGCTTATTTGTTTCGGAAATTGTCGTGGCAGTTTTTGCAAGTGCCGCCGGTGGCGCTGACAGCGGCTTTCAAATCATCCAGTTTGCCGGTCTTGGCCGCTGCGTTGAGTTTGATCACCTCGGCCATCATTTTGTCTGCCGCGTCTTTGAACTTGGCGTTGTCTGACCAGACTTCTGGCTTGGCCTTGGTGTTGCCGCCTTGGTCAGTGCCTTCGCCAAACGCCGCCCAAGGTAACTTGGACAGGGTTTCGACCACGGCCGCATTGTCGGCGGCGGCCTTCGCGTCATAGGGGATTTTTCCTTGCGCCATGCCTGCCAAGCGGGTGAAATGTTGTCCCATCACAAACAGCGCGCTTTGACGGTATTTGATCGCGTCCTCGGCTTTGGCGAACTGCGCCTGTGCTGGGAAGGTCAGGCAAGTCAATGACAAAGTCACAGCGGTCATCAGGTGTTTCATGGCGAGGCCCCTTGGTGTGGATTCGTGAAATGTAACCCAGCCAAGCTGTTTTGGCAGGTGGGTGCGTCTACGATAGCGCCATGTTTCACCGATTGAAGGGGTTGGCATGGGCTTGTTGATCAAAGTCTGGGATTTACCCACCCGCCTGTTCCACTGGCTGCTGGTGCTGCTGATGTCCGCGTCGGTGCTCAGCGCATGGGTTTGGGAAAACATGGTTTGGCACGCCAATTGTGGCTATGCATTGCTGGCTTTGTGGTTGTTTCGGTGTATGTGGGGGTTTATCGGCGGGCATTGGTCGCGTTTTGCTCGACTGTTATCCAGCGCAAGACATGTGATGCGTCACGTTCAGCAGCCTGCCGATTGGACGCTGCCTGGCCACAACCCATTGGGCAGTTGGTCGGTGATGGCCATGTTGCTGTTCATCGGTTTGCAAATCTTCACTGGGATGTTGAGCGACGATGACGCGGGTTTCAGCGGCCCGTTGACAGCGTTCTTCAGTAACCAATGGGTATCCAAAGCCACGCTCTATCACGCGCAGATCGGCAAATGGGTGTTGCTGAGCTTGGTGGTGGTTCACCTGTTGGCGATCATTTACCACGAGTGGTTCAAACACCAGCGTTTGGTTCGCGCGATGTTCAACGGCATGCAAACCGCACCTGCCAACACCCCGCCCAGCCAAGACAAATGGACAAACCGCTTGGGGGGTTTGTTGACCGGGGTGGTTTGCGTGGTGCTGGTAGTGGCCGGGTTGCAGTGGTTGCAACCCGCTGCGTGAAACTCAGTGCTTGACTTGCGACAGCATGGTGTCGGCGTCACTGACTTCAAATTTGCCGGGGCCTTCGATGTTCAAGGTCTGCACCTTGCCATCTTTGACCAGCATGGAATAACGGTTAGAGCGCAATCCGAGCCCTTTGCCGGTCAGGTCCAAAGTCAGCCCTGTGGCTTTGGTGAATTCAGCATCACCATCGGCCAACATGCGGACCTTGCCACTGGCCTTGAGTTCACGTCCCCAGGCGCCCATGACAAACGCATCGTTCACGCTGACACACCAAATTTCGTCCACGCCTGCGGCTTTGAGTTCTGACAATTTGTCAATATAACCGGGCACGTGTTTCGCAGAGCAAGTGGGTGTGAACGCACCGGGCAATGCAAACAGTGCAATGGTTTTGCCTGCGCTGGCTTTGGCAATGTCCACCGGGTTGGGGCCAATGCTGCATGCGTCGCTTTCAACCTCTGAATATTCCATCAATGTGGTGTGCGGTAAGGTGTCGCCTACTTTGATCATGCTTTAGCTCCTCGTGTAAAAAAAAATGACCCACCATTGTGGGCCATTTTCAAATTCAACGTCAGCGAACTGACGAATACAACTTAAACCACTGACGCCTTCTCAACCAAGCGGGTGGCAACCCAGTTTTTGGTTTTGGAGATGGGGCGGCTTTCGGTGATTTCGATCACATCGCCCAGATGGTATTGACCGGTTTCGTCGTGCGCATGGTATTTGCTGGACTTGCCCACGATCTTGCCGTAGAGCGCGTGTTTGACGCGGCGTTCGACCAACACGGTGACGGTTTTGGCGCGCTTGGCACTGACCACTTTGCCGATGAGGGTGCGCTTGAGTGAGGGTTTGGCTTCAGTCATGTTCACTCCTGGGCTGCGGCTTTTTGGGCCAATATGGTTTTGGCGCGAGCGATGGCTCGGCGGGTCACCTTCATTTGGGCGGTGTTGGTGAGTTGCTGTGTGGCTTTTTGCATGCGCATGTTGAAATGGGCTTTTTGCAATTCCTTGACTTCTGTTTCCAGTCCGGCCACGTCTTTTTGGCGTAATTCAGATGTTTTCATGGTCAGCTCCTGAATCATTGGCCAATGAGGCGGGACACAAACGTGGTGCGCAAGGGCAGTTTGGCAGCAGCCAAACGGAACGCCTCACGCGCGAGCTCTTCGGGCACACCGATGATTTCGTAGAGCACCTTGCCGGGCTGAATTTCAGCCACGTAGTACTCGGGGTTGCCCTTGCCGTTACCCATGCGAACCTCGGCAGGTTTTTGTGAAATCGGCTTGTCTGGAAAGATGCGAATCCAAATGCGGCCGCCGCGCTTGACGTGCCTTGAAATGGCACGGCGGGCAGATTCGATTTGGCGTGCGGTCAAACGACCACGGTCGGTGGATTTCAATCCGAAGTCGCCGAACGCCACGGTATTGCCACGGGTGGCGATGCCGGTGTTGCGACCTTTTTGTTCCTTGCGGTATTTACGGCGCGCTGGTTGCAGCATGCTTATTCTCCTTGTCCGTCCGCAGCCGTGCCAGTGGATGCGGGCGCGGTG
>CANGZG010000061.1 GCA_947458415.1 Comamonadaceae bacterium
ATGCCCAAAAAATGACTGGGGTCGATGACCGACTTGGCCAATGCATTGATGGACAGCGCGCTGGTATTGGAAGCAATTAATCGCGGTTGCCGTTGCGCTACTTCAGACAACACCTGAGTCTTCAAATCCAAACGCTCGGGAATGGATTCAATCACCAAATCCAAGAAGCGAGGCAAGTCTTGAACCAACGCCAAGCGCTGTACGCCTTCAGAAGCATGCTCGGCTTGCGCGGGCGTCAATTTCCCACGCTTCAATCCACCTGCCGCTGCGGTTCGAAGAGTCTGTTGCATGGTGACGCTGCGCTGTGTGTCAGGTTCAACCACATACACCTGCCAACCCGCCACAGCGAACACATAGGCAATACCGACACCCATGGTGCCGCCGCCAATCACTGCCATGTTTTGCGATTGACGTTGGTTCATTTGGGACTTTTGCTTTTACGGGATTTTTTGGCGCGCACCATGGCCAAGACCGTGGAGGCCATGTACGACACGACATCTTCCAAACTCAATCTACCGTTTGCACGAAACCACACGGGCGCCCAACCGACAATGCCGCCGATGGCCAAAGCGGTCAGTTGCACATCATCCACTTGAAATTCACCCGCCGCGACGCCTTGGTTGACCAATTCCACCAACCGTCGATCAAAATCGCGTCGCAATGCATTGATAGCGTCACGGTCTTTTTGAGCCAGCTCTTTTTCTTCACGGCTGTAGATCATGGCGTGGGGTTGGTGCGTCAACACTGCCGTTAAAAAATCGCTCACTACTGTTTCCAAACGTTCTGTGACCGAGGTGTCTTGCGCCATCACTCTGTTCAATGATTCATGCGCCAAAGTGATGGCGCGCGAGCAAATTTCTGCCAATAAATCGTTCTTTGAATTGAAATGCGCATAGATGACAGGCTTGGTGACTTGCAGTTCACTGGCGACTTGGTCCAAGGTGGTTTTGCCATAGCCTTGTTTGTAAAACAAGTCGACAGCAGCGGCCACTATCCGTTCGCGTTTGAGGTGAGAAATGGCTTCGCGCATGGCTTCAGGATGGGTCAATATGCTGGTTGTCAATGGTCAAGCTTTTTCAAGTGCAGTGGCATGGGCCGCAAAGCCAAACCCGGTGTAACCCTCGGCTGCCACTTTGTGCAAGATGCGGCGATAGCCACGCACGCCGCCCGAGTAAGGCATGAACACGCGTGGCTTGCCTTTGACTTCGGCTCCGTTGTAGTAGGAGTCGGTACTCAAATACAACGTTTCTTTGACGCGTTCGTTGATGTGATGACCCCATTCTTTTTCAGCATCCGGCTGCACTTCAAACACGGCTTGCTTGTTCGCTTTCATGTGCTCGATAAATGCTGCCATCCAATCAATTTGCTCTTCAGTAGACACCAGCACATTGCTGAGCAATGAAGGACTGCCAGGGCCGACAACGATGAACATGTTCGGAAAATCGGAGACGCCCACACCCAAGTGTGTGACCGGACCATCAGCCCATTTTTGTTTCAACGTCATGCCGCCTCTGCCAATGATGTTCGGTTTAAACAAGGAACCGGTGAACACATCAAAGCCGGTGGCAAAAATGACCATGTCGAATGCATGCATTTTTGCGGTGGTGCGAATGCCTTCATGCGTGAATTCCACAATCGGTGATTCACGAAGATCGGCCAATTCCACATTGTCTCGGTTGAAAGCTTGGAAATAACCGCTGTCAACCGATGGACGACGCGCGGCAAACGCATGGTTCTTGGGGAGTAATTTTTCTCGAACCACAGGGTCATTCACCACACTTGCAATCTTTCTGCGTATGAAATCAGCAGCGGTATCGTTGGCTTGCTTGTTCAACAAAATATCGTAGTAAGTCAGCGCAAAACCAAATCCCAAGCGGTTCCAAGCGGCTTCATACGCTTTCTCGCGCTCCTCGGGCGTGACATCCAGCGCCGATGTTTTGTTTGGCATGAACCCCAAGCCGGTGGCCGAATTCCAAGCGCGATCGCGCCGTTCTCTGTAATGGGCTTTGACCTGCGCGTCCTCTTCATCGGTCACTGGCGCGTTGGCAGCCGGGATGCTGTAGTTGGGCGTTCGTTGAAACACGGTGAGATGCTTGGCCAGTTGGGCAATGACCGGGGTCATTTGCATGCCTGAGGAACCTGTACCGATGATGGCCACACGCTTACCCTCATAGGTGACTTCATGTTTCGGCCATTTGCCACTGTGAATGACTTCGCCTGTGTAGTTTGACAAGCCGGGGTAACTGGGCGACTTGGGGGTGGACAACTGGCCCACACACATCAATAAAAACTGTGATTCAAACGTTTTGCCGCCCTCTGTTTCAATCACCCAACGCGCTGAAGCTTCATCGTAAGTGGCATGGGTCATGCGGGTATTGAATTGGATGTCGCGGCGCAAATCAAAACGCTCAGCCACATGGTTGATGTAGCGCAAAATTTCGGGCTGAGTGGCATAGCGTTCGCTCCAGCGCCATTCTTGCTCAAGCTCGGGCGAGAAGCTGTAAGAGTAGTCGTAGCTCTCCACATCGCAGCGCGCACCGGGGTAGCCGTTGTGGTACCACACGCCGCCGACATCCTCGCTGGCTTCAAGCACAGTCACTTTGTAACCCAGGCCTCTGAATTTATACAAAGCACGCAGCCCTGCAAAGCCTGCGCCAATCACCAATACATCTGCTGTTTGCATTTATGAACCTTAAAGCGACAAAATATCACGGGTCTCACGCATGTAGAGAACGCCAGATCCCACATCTTCAACCGTGACCTCGTGTCGCACATAGCGTCGTTCGCGCTTGATGAACTTGTCAATGGCTTTGGCACTGATGCGAACCGTGGCACCGACTGGGATCGGTTCAAAAATTTCAGTGTCATGGAAGGTGTGGATAGAGCCAATTGCAAACGGCTTGGTGTGATCAAACTGCACAGACAACACAAAATGCGACACCAACAGCGGCGGCACGATCGCACCACCAAACGGTGACTCACCCGGGATGTACCAAGTGTTCATGCGCCAGCCCTCGTACCAAGGGTTGTAATCCTCCACCGCATCCGCGTAAAGAATCACCAACTCTGGGGTGATGTGCAGTTCTCTTGACAACACATCTCCCACGTTCACCATGTCCCAATAGGTTTGACAGACTTCATCCAAACTTTTGACAAATTCACGCGTTTGTTGAATCTGGATGTTGGTCATGGGACGCAAACTGTCGGTGCGAATCTCTGTGGTCATGGTGTTCCTTGTGTGTGGGGTGTGGGGTGTGGTGCAGTGGGTTTAAACACCGACATCCACCTCGGTCCAGCCAATGGTTTTGGTTTGACCTTCTTCGTTGGACGCCCAAAACTCAACCTTGAAACGAAAGCCAGCGCCTTTAGGCGTTTTTTCTTTCACGACACCGTGAGTGGTGATGACTTCGTTCGCCAAAGTGGAGGCGACATATTTGCAGACAAAGCGTGCATTCTTGAAAAAATTGGCGCCAAAATAATTCACACACATTTCTGAAATGTAGGCAGAGGACATTTCACCGGTTTGAATGGGCGCAGCCAAGCCTGTTTGATGGGCATACACCGGGTCCCAATGGTTGGGATTAAAGCGACCCCACAGCCGTGAGCCCATGAGTTGTATGGCGGCCTTTTTTTTCACGCCTTCGAGTTCAAAACCAATCGGGGTATCGATGGTGATCAGGCCTTGCCGTTGTGCTGTTTGATAGGGCTGAGTCATGAAAAATCCTTTATGAAGAAATACGGGTGTTCAAGCTGGGACAGACAAGCCTAAAGATTGCATGGCCATGTGGGAGAGTAAAAACTTGCGCGCGCGCCCTGAGGGCGTCACTGGCACATCCTGCGCACTGACAAACAACACATGTTTGGGAACTTTGAAACGTGCCAATCGCTCGGCACACATCGACTGCAACGCTGCAGCTTCGCAAACAGTTTGCTCGCGCAACACCACAAAAGCCACGCCGATTTCACCCATGCGCTCATCTGGCACGGGCACCACATGGGCTTGAAGCACAGCAGGGTGGGACATCAATACATCCTCTGCTTCGGTGGGCATGACGAGCTCACCGCCACAGCGATAGGACTCTTTCAACCGCCCTGCCAAGCTGATGTAATCATCTTCATCCAAGCGGCCCAAGTCACCGGTATGCAGCCATCCATCGCGTGTGAAAGCGGCTGATGTCTCCTGCGGCTTGTTGTAGTAACCGCTGGTCACGCCGGGGCCTTTGGCTTGCAACTCCCCCACTTGACCACGCGCAACCACTTGCCCTGTTTCGGGATCGACCACACGGTAAATCACCAAACGGTTGCCCAATTCGGGATAGCCAGCTGGCCCCACATCACGCAAGCGTCCGTTGGTATGCAGCCAGCGATCTTGGTGGTCAGTGGGCTGTGTGACTGTGCTGGATGCGGTCACCTCGGTCATGCCGTAGCCAGTGGTGATTTCCTGCGGTTGCAAATGCACCAAGATTTGCTGCCATATGCTGGCTGGTGCCCGCCCGCCAGACGACAGCACCGATTGCAAGCTGGGCACAGGATGATGGTGTGTTTTTTGCTCATCAATCAATGCCAAGGTCATGGCAGGGATCAACAAAATGTCCGTGGCTTGGTGGGTGTCAATGGCCTCTAGCGTGGTTTTGGCATCAAATTTGGTTTGCGCAACGATGGCACCACCCACAAACATGCAGGCCAACAAACCTTCGACATAGCCGTAGACATGGTAGAGCGGTAACGAGAACAGGATGCGTCGCGCATCTTCAAAGCCACGGGCCCATGCGCTGCCAAATGCCGTGCGCAACATCATGTCGTGCGTGAGGACCACGCCTTTGGGAAAACCTGTTGTGCCAGAGGTGTAGATGATGTCGCATGTTGCGCCAGGGCCAGGATGCGTCACAGGCGGCAAACCCAAACCTGCACCCAATTGACTGAGCAAAGTGCAATCCTTGAACCATGTGTCTGTGCTGATCTCGCCGGTGGCAAACACAATCACGTTTTTCAATTTGGGAAACACATCGCCACCGCCCTGCCTTTGCCAACCGGGGGCCAATTCATCCAGATAACGCCAATACGGCATGTTTCTGAAACTGTCCATCGTGATCAGCATGACCGCGTCTGACTGTTTAAGCACATAGCCCAGTTCATCGCGCTTGTTTAAAAAATTGATGGGCACAGCCACTGCCCCCACCATGGAGATGGCAAATTTCACGGCCACAAACTCGGGGAAATTGGCCATGAGCAAAGCCACATGGTCGCCTGGCTTGACACCTTTGCTGACCAAGCCTGCGGCCAGTTGCACAGACCATGCATGCATTTGCGCGTAGGTCCAAGCGCGCTGATCGGTGATGACAAACAAGCGATCGGGATGGTCTTGTGCATTCTTCGCCAGCAAGCCATCCAAGGTGAGCGATTGCCAAACAGGAAAACGTCGACGCAGCCCTGCCTGTCTCTCGCCAAGAGAAGGCCAATAGGGTTTGCTGCTGCTGGTTGTCAAAAGAATTCTCTGATAAAGTTACTGACAAGTAAGATTATCTACTTTGCAGAATATTTTGAATCAAGGGTTTTCCCTTGGCGCAGCTGCAAGCCATCAAACTGGCTGTTTTTTTCAACCCTGAAGGATGATGATGAAGATAGATTTTTCCGGTCAAGTGGCCGTGGTGACAGGCGCAGGTGGCGGCATTGGTCGCGCAGTTGCATTGGCCCTGAGTGACATTGGTGCCAAAGTGTTATTGGTTGATTTGGCGCAAGCGGCAGGACTGGAAACAGAGGCTCAGATTCGGCGCAATGGCAATGAAGCTGTGTTTGTGAAAGCCGATGTGAGCGAGCCCAAACAAGTGCAACACTATGTCAACACCGCCATGCAAACTTGGGGACGGATTGACGTCTTCATGAACAACGCCGCTTGGCAAGGCGAAATCCATTCATTGGTTGACTACCCCGTCGACGTGTTTGACAAAGTCATGAACATCAATGTGCGGGGCGTGTTCTTGGGCATGAAATATGTGCTGCCCGTCATGCTGGCACAAGGACGCGGCGCCATCGTCAACACCGCCTCTTTGGGGTCTTTTTTGGCAACTCGCAAGCTCGGCCCCTATACCGCCAGCAAACATGCGGTGATGGGACTGACCAAAACTGCCGCATTAGAGGTTGCGCGCAAAGGCATTCGAGTGAACGCGGTCTGCCCTGGCCCTGTGGACACAGACATGTTGCGAGACATTGAAGCATCGCAAGCCAGTGGGTCTGCTGAGCAATTGCGTGCGCAACGCACTGCGTCTATCCCGGATGGAAGGTACGCCGAACCGTCGGAAGTTGCCCATTTGATGGTTTATCTGGCTTCAGATTTATCCAGCCACATCACAGGCCAAGGCATTCAAATCAATGGTGGCAGTCATTATTGAAGGTGTCCTTAGAATGCACATTTAAACCGAGGCTTTGTGATGTGTATGACCACCTGCTTTCGTCAAATACTTGCTGTTGGTTTGACCTTGGGTTTGCAATGCTCGGTGAATGCACAAACAACAGAAGACCCCAAAGCAGACTTTAAATTTTGCATGAGAACCTGTGTTTCAAATTCATGTTCGGGACCGGCATCAGTTGTTGAGAAAAATTGCACACGCAAGTGCTCGACAGACGCGAACACCTCTTCATTTCTAGCAGCCCAAACTTTGGCTGCAGCTGACATGACACAGGTGACCGTGTGCGATATTCGAGGGCACGTCCACAGCAAAGCCATCACATGCAACTTCACACAGACACCAAGCTCAGAGTGAGCATCGACACCGCAGACATGCCGTGGGTGCCCTCGCCTGTGAGCGGCATTGATCGAATCATGCTTGAACGTGATGGCGACGAAATTGCGCGAGCAACCAGTTTGGTTCGCTATGCACCGCACGCCCGCTTCAGCCCTCACCAGCATGAACTGGGCGAAGAATTTCTGGTTCTCGAGGGGGTGTTTCAAGATGAGTTGGGTCAATACCCTGCTGGCACCTACGTCAAGAATCCACCGGGTTCTGGCCACACGCCATTCACAGAAACGGGCTGTACGCTGTTTGTCAAACTCCGGTATTTGGATCCGGCAGACGATGAGCGGGTGGTCATCCACACCCCATCGGCCCAGTGGCACCAAGGCATGGTGCCAGGTCTGACCGTGATGCCCCTGTCAAGCGCTGGGACGACCCACACAGCCTTGGTTCGCTGGGCGCCGGGCACCTACTTCAACCCACACAGGCATTTCGGTGGTGAAGAAATATTTGTGGTTGATGGCGTTTTTGAGGACGAACATGGACGCTACCCGCAAGGGTTTTGGTTGCGTAGCCCACACATGAGCATGCACAAACCATTCAGCGTCGAAGGTTGCACCATCTTGGTCAAAACGGGACATTTGTCAACCCATTGAGCAGCAAAACTGGCCGCAGAGTTATCCAACCGCGTCACAGGCCAGGGTATTCACATCCGTAAAGCCGGTCACTGCTGAAACAGTCATTCCCTGTTTTGCTGCTTATTTTTTCGGAAATCCCAGGGCGGCGTTGCTTGGGCATCCGACCACAACCCCAAATTCTGGCGCTTGGCGGCGCTTTCGCTGGCACTGTAGGCATCACGGTCTTCCATCGACTGCTCTTCTTGGTATTTTTTGTAATGCCACGCCAGACCAGTTTTGATTTGCTGATGACAGATGTCTTGGTTGCCCAGAAGGACTTTGCCCACAATCCGCCCGTACTTGTCCTTCTTGGTAAAAACAACCTCGACAGTTTTGCCATGGACCAAAGCATGAAGCGCCTGCTTGGATTTATCGCCAAAGGCTTGCGCTTTTTCTGGCGCGTCAATGCCCTGCAATCTGATTTTGTGCTGTTTGTGGTTTTGATCAAGCACCGTGATGGTGTCGCCATCGGCAACGGACACAACCTTGCCCTGAAGCGGCACGGTTGCGCTGGCATTGCAAACAGCCAAATTCAGTAATATTGAGAATATTGGCAAATAAATCTTCATACATTGAGTTTGCCATAGTAATTGTTATTTTTATCATATTTCCCTTTGTGATGAAGGCGGAAAAATGAAGCCCGTGCCTGCGAAAAGGCAAAAATCAACGCCAATCCATGGTTTTGTGGCGAAACAGCAGGTCACTTGCCGTTCGAATAACATGGCAGTGGCATCGGGCCTATTGAAAATCGGCAATCTCAAATTGGAATCAGGCGCGTCATGAAAACATTACTTTTGGCGTTGATGGCTGTGGCACACGGTTTTGTCGTCTCGGCACAAACCATGGACACTGTGTCAAAAGTCAGCGCAACAGGTGAGATCACTCTGGGCGTGCGCGACTCATCTGGGGCACTTTCATACACTTTGGGCTCGGGCAAATACGTCGGCTATCACATCGACATCTGCCAGCGCATCATCGCCAACCTTGAAAAACAGCTTGGTAAAAAACTGACCACCAAGTACATCTCGGTCACTTCACAAAACCGCGTGCCTCTTGTCCAAAATGGCACGGTAGACATTGAATGCGGCTCGACCACCAACAACGAGGCGCGGCAAAAGCAAGTCGCATTCGCTTTCACCACTTATGTCGAAGAAGTGCGTATTGCCACCAAAGTCAATTCAGGTATTTCAGGCGTCGCTCAACTCAATGGACGCAACATTGCCACCACGACTGGCACCACTTCTGTTCAATGGTTGCGCAAACACGAACGCGCAAGCGGAGTGGACTTCAAGGAAATTTTTGGCAAAGACCATGCTGACAGTTTTTTGTTGCTGGAATCAGGGCGCGCTGATGCATTCGTCATGGACAGCCAAATCTTGGCAGGCTTGATCGCCAATGCCAAATCCCCCAACGACTTCAAGGTGGTGGGCGAAGTGCTCAGCGTTGAACCGATCGCGATCATGATGCGAAAGGACGATCCGGGAATCAAAAAACTGGCCAACAGCACCATTGAAGAAATGGTCAAGTCAGGTGACCTTGCCAAAGCCTATGACAAATGGTTCAACCAACCGATTCCCCCGAAACATACCCGATTGAACCTGCCTGTCAGTGACTCCACCAAACAGGCTTGGAGCCACTTGAACGACAAGCCGCTAGAAACCTACGCCAAGAAATAAGGGCAACACTTCTCATGTCACTGGATTGGCGTTTTTTATTGGAAGACGACGGCAGTGGCCGCACCTACCTTGAATGGATGCTGAACGCTTGGGGATGGACACTCAGCGTCGCGGTGTGCGCATGGGTGGTGGCCATGTTGTTTGGTTGCAGCGTCGGCGTTGTGCGAACCCTTCCCCACAACAAGCGCCTGAATATCCTGTTCATTCACCTCTCCTCTTGCTGGGTTGAGTTGTTCAGAAACATTCCCCTGCTGGTTCAAATCTTCATTTGGTATTTTGTGTTGCCCAAGGTTTTTCCCGCCATGCAAGCCCTCCCCGGTTTCTTACTGGTGGTTTTGGGACTTGGCATCTTTTCGTCTGCCCGGATTGCGGAAATGATGCGCGCAGGGATTCAGGCCATGCCTCGTGGTCAACGTGATGCAGCCATGGCCTTGGGGTTCACTGCCTGGCAGACTTATCGATACGTTTTACTGCCTATTGCTTTCAGAACCATGTGGCCACCACTGACCAGTGAAACCATGAATTTGCTCAAAAATTCTTCGGTTGCATTTGCCATTTCAATCACCGAACTCACCATGTATGCCATGCAAGTTCAAGAAGAAACCTCGCGCGGCATGGAGGTGTATTTGGCTGTGACCGGGCTCTACACGTTGTCTGCGTTTGGCGTTAACCGGCTGATGGTTTACTTTGAGAAAAAAATACAACTGCCAGACCATCCCAAGCATGCGAACACATACAGCGTGCAATGAACATGGTTGCGTTTGATTTTTCATTCATGGCGTCAGATATTTTTTCCAAATTCATTTGGAAGGGTTTGGTGTTCAGCCTGCAGTTGACTGTCGTCGCTGCCGCAGGGGGTTTGTTCTTGGGAACATGGCTGGCGATGATGCGACTGTCAGGAAAGCCATGGCTTGAATGGCCGGCTGCCGTCTACGTCAATGGGATGCGGTCCATTCCGTTGGTCATGGTTATCTTGTGGTTTTTTCTGTTGATTCCATTTTTGATTGGCAAGTCCATCGGTGCTGAATTGTCTGCATTCATTACTTTCATCGCTTTTGAAGCCGCTTACTTCAGTGAAATCATCAGGGCAGGTATTCAATCGATTTCAAAAGGTCAGGTCCACGCCGGTCAAGCCCTTGGTTTCACGTACAGCCAAAACATGCGCTTGGTGGTTTTGCCGCAAGCATTTCGCCACATGATTCCCGTGCTGTTGACCCAAACCATCATCTTGTTCCAAGACACGTCCTTGGTGTATGCCATTGGCGCCTATGATTTGTTCAAGGGGTTTGAGACAGCGGGAAAACTTTACGGCCGGGTTGAAGAAACTTACCTCATCGCCGCATTGGTTTATTTGATTTTGTGCCTGACACTGTCAGCCAGCATCAGGCAACTTCAAAAAAGATTGTCTATTGTTCACTGATACCGTGGCTGTTATGAGTTGGAGCTGATTTGTGATCGAGTTAAACAATGTTTCAAAATGGTACGGGCCGGTGCAAGTGCTCGACAACTGTTCCACCCGCATCAACCAAGGTGAAGTGGTGGTGGTTTGCGGGCCGTCAGGTTCGGGCAAGTCCACCCTGATCAAGGTCATCAATGGCTTAGAGCCCTTTCAAAAAGGCGAGGTGATGGTCGACGGCATCCGTGTGAATGACCCGACAACCGATTTGCCCAAACTGCGCAGCCGGGTGGGCATGGTGTTTCAACATTTTGAGCTGTTTCCGCATTTGTCGGTCACTGAAAACCTGACCATCGCACAAGAAAAAGTATTGGGTCGGCGCAAAGAGGCAGCGACGGCACAGGCCTTGAAATACCTGGAACGTGTGGGTTTGATCGCCCACAAAAACAAACACCCTGGTCAACTCTCTGGCGGACAGCAGCAACGTGTTGCGATTGCCAGGGCTTTGTGCATGGACCCGATTGTCATGTTGTTCGATGAGCCCACCTCTGCCCTGGACCCTGAAATGGTGGGTGAAGTCTTGGATGTGATGGTGGACTTGGCCAACGAAGGCATGACCATGATGTGCGTGACCCATGAAATGGGATTTGCCCGTCAAGTCGGCAGCCGCGTCATCTTCATGGACACGGGTGGGAAAATTTTGGAGGATTGCAGCAAAGATGAATTCTTCGGGCATCCTGAAAACCGACAAGAGCGAACCAAAGAATTTTTGAAAAAGATATTGTTGTTCTAAACAAAGATTCCCGTCTAACCGATGCCCTTCCATTCGATCGCATGAAATCAGCCAAGCCCTCCTTCAAAGGCAATAAACAAAGCCTTCCTAGCAAGCCTTGCCAAACATGCGGACGCGACATGACTTGGCGCAAGTCTTGGGCGAAAAACTGGGAACAGGTTTTGTATTGCTCTGAAGCCTGTCGTCAAAACAAGTCAAAGCAAACCGCCCCATGAGTTACAGCTTGGTATGGTTTAAGCGTGATCTGCGCTGGCACGATCATCTGGCATTGGCGCAAGCAAGCCAACAAGGTCCGATCCGGTGCATTTACATGGTGGAGCCTGAGCTTTGGTTGCAACCCGATACAGCATTGCAACACTTCGAATTCATCCGCGAATCCATCCAAGACTTGGACAACCACTTTCGTTCACACGGGGGCGGCGTAGAAATTCACCACGGCAATGCAGACCAAGTTCTGAGTGACATTTGGCGTGAAGCCCCGTTCTCTGGACTGTATTCACACGAAGAGACAGGCAATGGTTTTACCTATGCTCGTGATCTGCAAGTGGCTCAATGGTGTCAAGCGCACGGCGTGGCGTGGCATGAATACCCTCAATTTGGTGTGGTAAGGCGATTGAAAAACCGCAATCTTTGGAAGAACGCCTGGGAAGACCACATGGCCTTGCCGATTCAACCGATCAACGCTTTGCAATTTTGGCGCTCACCATTGGGTGAAAAGATGGAGATGCATGCGCCTGCCCATCTGCAACACAACCCGCCACTCAGGCAAACAGGTGGTCGCCACCGCGCATTGAACACGTTGCACAGTTTTTTACATGCCAGAAGCATTGGCTACCGGGGAGGCATTTCTTCACCGCTGTCCGCGCCCGATGCGTGCTCTAGGCTATCGGCTTACTTGTCCTATGGCTGTATCAGCATGCGTGAAACTGTGCAACAAACCAGAGCGCATCTGGCGCAACTGCCTGACCCAGCCGTTCGCCATCGGGGTGGGTTGACGGCATTCATCAGTCGGCTTTATTGGCATTGTCATTTCATTCAAAAACTGGAGAGTGAACCTGCGATTGAATGGCGCAACATGCACCGTGGCTACGACGACTTGCGCGAACAAGCATTCAACCCGGTTTACTTTGAAGCGCTGAAAGAAG
Organism: Comamonadaceae bacterium; assembly: GCA_947458415.1. Classification (GTDB taxonomy): domain Bacteria; phylum Pseudomonadota; class Gammaproteobacteria; order Burkholderiales; family Burkholderiaceae_C; genus Limnohabitans. The sequence goes on from CANGZG010000061.1 coordinate 12,419, forward strand.
CACGCACCGGTTGGCCGATGGTGGACGCCTGTGTCAGCATGTTGAGAGAAACAGGCTGGTTGAACTTTCGCATGCGCGGCATGTTGGTGTCCGTGGCCGCTTACCCCCTTTGGTTGCACTGGCGACCCGTGGGTGAATGGTTGGCCACCCAATTCCTCGACTATGAACCAGGAATTCATTGGAGCCAAATGCAAATGCAATCAGGCACCACAGGCATCAACACCACGCGTGTCTACAACCCCATCAAGCAAGCGCAAGACCACGATCCCCATGGGAAATTTGTCAGACGATGGCTGCCACGCATGCGCGCAGTCCCTGACACCTGGTTATTTGAGCCTTGGAACATGCCCGGTCAGTCACATGCCAAACCAGAACCTGACATGGAAAT